>NZ_CP128408.1:1500000-1700000 GCF_048914685.1 Pseudochrobactrum mosebachae | reverse complement strand
AGCTTTAATACCTGCATTAAGACAGGATGGCCCATTAACGCATGTAAAACCGGAACAGGGTCTGCAAGACCCGTCGTTTCAATAACAATACGATCCAGCGTATTGAGTTTACCGGTTTGAACACGTTCGATCAAATCGGCCAGCGTATCTACCAACTCGCCACGAACCGTACAACACAGACAACCATCAGCGAGTTGAATAACGCCGTCGCTCGCCTGCTCAACCAGAAGATGATCAATACTCACATCACCAAATTCATTGATGATGACTGCAGTGTCACGCAATGCCGGATCCTTGAGCAGCCGGTTAAGCAAAGTGGTTTTGCCGGCTCCCAGAAAACCTGTGAGCACAGAAACACTGATTGGCTTAAAGGACATATTCAACCCCGTTAATTTACAGCTGTCGTTATAGTACCACGCATTGGCCGCTGTAACGGAATCGGAACTTGTGAAATGTGCAAGGCTGTACCAACCTGAACATCAGGCGCTTTGCTCAGTAAGCCCACACGCACAGCAACCGGCTCGCGGGTCATAGCTGTTATATAAGGTGAGTTAATTTTCAAACGGCCCTCAACATCACGACCATCCCAACGATCTGACATCGCCTGCTGGCTGCAAATCTGCGCCCGCAAATCGGTAGCCTGATTATTATTATCCCCATAAGGAGCAAGACTTGCCAGCGTTTCCCCGCCGCCGCCTCGGGTCGCAAATCCCGCCGTCAGCAAATCGGCGGCCTGCACTGTACGCTCTTCCTGCTTGGCCGCACCAAGAACAACTGTAACAATGGTACGGCCATTGCGTGTTGCCGATCCTGCAAGATTAAAACCGGATGCACAAACAAAGCCGGTTTTCATACCATCGGCACCGTTGAAACGCCCGAGCAGAATATTGTAATTGGCCTGCACTTTTTTACCGTCGCCCGGATCAATCGCTTCGGTATTAAAGTAATGCGCATATTGCGGAAATTCTCGGCGTAACTGCGCGGCCAGCAAAGCCATGTCTCGCGCTGTGGAATAATTGTTGGTATCTGGCAAACCATGTGGGTTGGAAAAGTTGGAGCCGAACATACCAATGCGGCGCGCTTCGGCATTCATCATTTTAATGAAACCGGCTTTGCTGCCGCCGATGCTTTCCCCAACAGCAACTGAGACATCATTGGCCGATTTTACCAGCATGATTTTCAACGCAGTATCAAGCGTCATCACTGAACCGGCTTTATAGCCCATTTTGCTGGGTGGCTCTTTGGTTGCAGCAACCGACATCCGAACTGGTGATTCCAATGTTCTCTGGCCGGATTGTAATGCACGAAACACCACATAAGCTGTCATCATCTTGGTGAGTGATGCAGGATACCAGCGTCTGAAGGCCTCATTATGAGACAGTACTTTACCGGTAGCCACATCAACAGTCATATAAGGATTAGCTTCAGCCTGTGACATTGCCTGAGAGAGGGTCAGGCAAGACACGGTAAATGCCAAAACAGATTTTTTAAAAACACACGCGATCATGTGAGCACCACCTTTCGGGGCAAAATATTCAGAAAACAGGCATCAGGTCATTTTGCCTTGATTACCTGCTCATTAAAAGCTGCGATCATATAATCACGTCTTCAATCGGTATAAAGCGGCAAAAATCCGGACGTCAGAAAAAATCCTAGACATTTTTTCTGAGTTAAACTTTTCTACTCCACAGAGGGTATAAAAGGCAAAGACGGATTGGCGAAATTTTATAAAACACACTATGTTATTGCAGAGCGTTGTGTTTTGCCCACACCTGCTTATGTCTGAGACTCATTTATTATGCCTCGCTGTAATATAAAAGCAGGGGCACACAGGTTCGGAGAACAAGAAATGCCGCTTTTAGACCGCGCTGTAGCGCTGCAACAGGAAGTCAGCCTGTGGCGCAGATATTTACACAGCAAGCCGGAACTACTTTATGACGTGCATGAAACAGCGGCATTTGTAGAGCAAAAATTACGTGAATTCGGCTGCGATCAGGTTGTAACCGGTATTGGCCGCACTGGTCTTGTTGGTGTGATCAAGGGTAACAAAGGCGCCGGTCAGGTTATTGGCCTGCGCGCTGATATGGATGCGTTGCCGCTTACAGAAACCGGCACACCTGAATGGGTCTCGCAAAATCCGGGCAAAGCACATTCATGCGGCCATGACGGTCATACATCGATGCTGCTGGGTGCGGCAAAAATTCTCTGCGAAACTCGTGATTTTTACGGCGAAGTTGTTGTGATTTTTCAGCCGGCTGAAGAAGGCGGCGCCGGCGGCCTTGCTATGGTCAAAGATGGCATGATGGAGCGCTTCAATATTATTGAGGTCTATGGCATGCATAATATGCCAGGAATTGCAGTTGGTGAACTGGCCGTTTGCAATGGCCCGATTATGGCCGCGACTGATGAGTTTACTATTACCATCAATGGTAAAGGTGGCCATGCCGCCCAGCCACACCGTAATATTGATCCTATCGTTATTGGGTCGCAGCTTGTAACCGCATTGCAGAGCATTGTTTCACGCGGATCAAACCCGCTGGATTCACTCGTGGTTTCTGTAACCAAGTTCAATGCCGGTGAAGCATATAATATCATTCCGGAAAAAGCAGTACTGGCAGGAACAATCCGCAGCCTGACAAAACCAACCCGTGCTTTTGCTGAAAAACGGATGCGCGCGCATTGTGAGGCCTTTGGCCTGTTGAACGACATCACTATTGATCTAAACTTTAAAAATAATTACCCGGTCACGTTCAATCATACCGGACAAACGCAGATTGCAGCCGATGCTGCGGATAAGGTCAGCATTAACGGCCCCATCACCCGTAATGTTGAACCGATGATGGGTGGCGAGGATTTTTCATATATGCTTGAAGCCCGCCCCGGCTGCTATATTTTTATCGGCAATGGTGAAAGCGCAAATCTGCATCACCCTGCTTATGACTTCAATGATAATGCCCTGCCCTATGGCATGAGTTATTGGGTTGAGCTGGCGCAATACCGGCTTAAGGATGCAGAACTATCACCGGTTGATAAAGTTACAGCTTAAGTGACGCCAGCAAAATTTACAGATCAGAGCGGAGATGGGTACACCCCTCTCCGCTTTTTCTTTCTGCCACAGCTTTGTGCTATTTTTGATCGTCACTTTCAACCAGTCGAGTCTCATACCATTCAAGATCATTCAACTTGAACATGAAATGCTCAAATCATAATTTCTGCCGTTCTTGCCCTTGGCGAAACCCTAAAAAATCATTATGAGTGCACTATTCATAGTGCAAAGCACTGGTCCCGTAGCTCAGTAGGATAGAGCGACAGATTCCTAATCTGTAGGCCGTTGGTTCGAATCCAATCGGGATCACCACTTTTTCATGCATTTCAAAACTATGTCTTATCATTCTCTGAAATAATGATTTTATAAATTCGGGCATTAAGTTTTCATTCACCAAAAAGATTCACGTGAAACAACTATGCTTTTATCGCTACGCCCGCCCCGATAATGGCATCAAAACGCTATCGGCTGTACTATCATATGTGATGCGCGTTGACCTCTTTCAGAGAACTCATTATTCATTTTAATCGGGACGCGGAACAGAGGGAGATTTTCATGCGTACACTTATTCTGGCATTACTGTCGACAGCTATGGCCACTACAATGATTGCCGCACCGGCAAGTGCAAAAGATGTCAGCGTTGCAGTTACTGCAATCGTTGAACATCCGGCACTTGATGCAGCACGCGATGGCGTAAAAGACGCTCTGGCAGCCGCCGGCTATAAAGAAGGTGAAAACCTCAAATTCATTTATCAGTCCGCACAGGGCAATCCGGCCACCGCCGCGCAGATCGCCCGCCAGTTTATTGGTGATGCACCGGATGTGATCGTGCCGATCTCAACCCCTTCCGCTCAGGCTGTTGTTTCAGGCACCCGCGACATTCCGGTGGTGTTTACAGCAGTTTCAGATCCTGTAGGCGCCCAGCTGGTTAAAGATATGGAAAAACCAGGCGGCAATGTTACCGGTCTGTCCGATCTTTCTCCGGTTGTTGATCATATCAAGCTGATTAAAGAAGTTGCACCGAATGTTAAAACCATCGGTTTTCTTTATAATTCAGGTGAAGCCAATTCTGTATCGCTTCTCGAAGCTTTGAAAGCTGCCGCAAAAGATGGTGGCCTTGAAGTGGTAGAATCTGCTGCAACCAAATCGGCTGAAGTTCAGGGTGCCGCACGCGCATTGATCGGCAAGGCTGATCTGATTTATATCCCGACAGACAATACAATTATTTCAGCACTTGAAGGTGCGGTCAGTGTTGCAGAAGAGGCTAAAATTCCTTTGATGACCGCTGATACGGATTCTGTCAGCCGCGGTGCTTTCATGGCTTTGGGTTTCAACTATTATGATGTTGGCAAACAGACCGGTGAAGTTGTTGTTCGTATTCTCAAGGGTGAGAAGCCAGGTGATATTGCGGTTAAAGTTGCTGCCGGTACTGATCTGGTTGTAAATCTGGTTGCAGCTAAAAAAATGGGCATTGAAATCCCGCAGGCTGTGATTGATCGCGCCAGCAAAGTGATTAAAGAATAGGCTGTGATTTAGCCGTAAATTTACGGCTGATTTTTTGCTAACAACAGACATCAGGATGTGCTCAGTTCAACATCCTGATGTCTGACTTATAAATATATATAATTCATATTCAGGCATTCTCCGTTGCGGATAATGCTCAGAAATCAACAAGCAGGCTGCCCCGTATACGTGGAGCGATCTGAACAGTTTCTGTTTATGATCCGCCTCACTATGCCGGCCGTTTGCAAAAGCCGAAGGAACATTATTGTGAGTCTGATCGCCTTTTGGGGTGCGGTCGAATTAGGTCTTGTATTTTCATTTGTAGCTCTCGGCGTATATTTGTCTTTCCGCGTGCTCGATTTTCCCGACCTTACAGTGGATGGTTCCTTTCCGCTCGGCGCCGCAGTTACCGCAGTTCTTATTATTACCGGTGTTAATCCGTGGATCGCAGCACTGATAGCCATGATGGCTGGCGCCTGTGCCGGTTTGGTTACGGCCACCTTAAATATCCGCTTTGGCATCCTTAATCTTCTCGCATCCATCCTCACAATGACGGCGCTGTTTTCAGTCAATTTGCGCGTGATGGGTAAGCCGAATGTGGCCTTGATTAATCAAGATACGATGCTTTCGCCTTTCTTTGGTTTAGGTGTTCCTGAATATTATGTGCGTCCGCTGTTTGTCGGGGTGCTGGTTATCGTTGCGGTGTTTTTGGTATGGCGCTTTCTTGAAAGCAATATCGGTCTCGCTATGCGCGCAACCGGTGCCAATCCGCGTATGGCACGCGCTCAGGGTGTAAAAACCGATCGTCAGATTTATCTTGGTATGGCTATTTCCAACGCACTCGTAGCACTGGGCGGCGCTCTGTTTGCACAGACAAACGGTTTTGCCGATGTAACCTCCGGCGTTGGTACAATAGTGGTTGGCCTTGCCGCGGTTATTATCGGTGAAACAGTGTTCCGCACACGTTTTTTGCTTTGGGCGCTGATCGGCTGTGTGGTTGGGTCTATCCTTTATCGTATTGCCATCCAGCTTGCACTGAGCAGTGATTTTATCGGCCTCAAGGCTTCTGATCTCAATCTGGCAACAGCAGTTCTGGTAACGATTGCTCTGATCCTGCCGCGGTTGCGTCGTGGAGGATCTGCAAAATGATTGAAATATCCAATCTCGGCGTCGTCTTTGGCCGTGGTACACCTTTGCAGAAGCAAGCACTGTCAGGGATTAATCTCAAGATTGAAGAAGGTACATTTGTTACCGTTATTGGTTCTAATGGTGCCGGTAAATCAACATTACTCGGCGCCCTCGCCGGCGATGTTCTGGCATCGGAAGGCAAGATTCTTATTGGTCATAAAGATGTAACCAGACAATCCACTGCAGACCGTGCTTCTTTGGTTGCACGCGTATTTCAGGATCCGCTCACCGGCAGTTGCGGTTCTCTCTCAATTGAAGAGAACCTTGCCCTTGCAGCAATGCGCGGCAAAAACAGAGGTCTCTCCTCTGCCCTGAGTAGTAACCGGCGTGAGCTGTTTAAAAAGCATATTGCCGGCCTTAATCTTGGTCTGGAAAACCGCACACAAGATCGCATGGATTTGCTTTCCGGCGGTCAGCGTCAGGCGCTTTCGCTGATTATGGCAACACTTTCCGGTTCTGAAGTGTTGTTACTTGATGAACATACGGCAGCGCTTGATCCGGGCATGGCAGAATTCATTATGAAACTGACCAAAAAACTGGTGCTTGAAAATAAGCTCACCACGCTAATGGTGACCCATTCCATGCAGCAGGCACTGGATTATGGGACACGAACCATCATGCTTCATGGCGGTAATATCATTCTCGATGTGAGTGGTGATGAGCGCAAAAACCTCACCGTCAAAGACCTGATTGATATGTTCAAAAAAGTCCGCGGTGAAACACTGGATGATGATGCTCTGCTCATTCAGTAAAATAAATTGCAAATAATTTGGTAATGCCGCAGCGAAATCTGCGGCATTTTTTATATCATATACATAAGTACAACTGCCCATACGCGGATTCCACTTTTGATGCTAATGTTGTATGCAGACCTATGGCACAGAAAAAAGCACATGAAGTAGACGCATTCTTATCCCGCCCCGTTCGCACAGGTACGGTGGTGTTGATCTATGGCCCCGATAAAGGGCTGGTCAGTGAACGCGCGGCCAAACTTGCCAAACTTACAGGTTTGCCACTTGATGATCCTTTTGCGGTATTGCGTATTGAAGCCGATGAGATCGATAAAGATCCGGCACGGCTGGTTGATGAAGCAAGAACGATCTCGATGTTCGGCGGCGATCGTCTGATCTGGGTGCGCAATGCTTCAGCACAAAAAAACCTGGCAGATGCTGTAAAAACTCTTATCACCGATCCGCCTCAAGATACCTATATTCTGGTTGAAGCCGGAGATTTGAAAAAAAACGCCGCTTTGCGCAGTCATGTTGAAAATGGTGCAAGCGCCATGGCACTGCCCTGTTATAGCGATGATGCGCGTGGCATTGATGGCTTGATTGACGATGTGCTGATGGCCAATAATTTGCAAATATCAATGGATGCACGCCAGTTGCTGCGATTGAGTTTAGGTGGGGATCGGTTAGCAACACGCGGTGAACTCGAAAAATTGTGCCTTTATGCCCGTGGTCAGCAACGCATCGAATTAAATGATGTACGTGAGTCTGTGGGCGACGTGGCAGCCCTGTCTCAAGACGAAGTAATCGATGCCGTGATGATTGGTGATCTGGCGAAATTCAGTTCGGCCTTTGATCGTGTTGTAAATACCGGCACCCACCCCTTCTTGCTGGTAAACACCGCTATGCGCCAATTTACTCAGTTGCAGGCAATGCGCTTTAATATGGAAGCTGAAAACAAACCGGCAGCGCTCGTTGTCAATTCAGCCAGACCACCGGTATTTTTTGCCCGTAAAAAACTTGTGGAGATGGCTCTCGGGCTATGGAGTGGAGCAGCACTCGCCCGTGTGACTGAAAGATTACAACGTACAGTTTTGGAAAGTCGTCAAAATTCAGCACTCTCGACTGCAATAATAAGACAAAGCTTTATTGCTATAGCAGTGGAAGCAATGCGCAATAAACGTAAGCGTTGAAATAAAACTATAATTTCAGTTATCTTAAATAAATAAAAAGCCGGTTATAACAACCGGCTTTTCTAATATATCAGCTCTGTAAGCGTCTGCAAACTTCATCAAGTTGTTCTAATGAACTATAGCGTATACGTACTTCGCCACCGCGATCACGATGATTTATTTCAACTTTCATACCAGTTACATCAGAGAGCAATTTTTCTAATGCGCGGGTATCAGCGTCTTTCTCAACAGCTACACGCTCTGTTTTAGGTGCTGGTAAGCCCTTGCTTTCAGCCTGTGATAGCGCCTCCACCTGCCTTACAGACAGACCCTCTTTAACAATACGCTCCGCTACAGCAGTCGGATTATCCATAGTGATCAATGTGCGTGCATGACCGGCAGTCAACGCACCCTCATTGATCAAACCCTGTACTTCATTAGGCAATTTCAACAAGCGTAACGTGTTTGCAACATGACTGCGACTTTTGCCGATAACCTGAGCTAAATCAGCCTGCGTATAATCATGCTCATCAATAAGCAACTGATAACCCATTGCTTCTTCTACAGGATTTAAATCTGCGCGCTGTACATTTTCAATGATCGCGAGCTCAAGCGCCACACGGTCATCAACATCGCGCAAAATAACAGGAATTTCTGTAAGGCCTGCACGCTGTGCTGCGCGCCAGCGACGCTCACCGGCAATGAGCTCAAAATGATCACGGTTAAGCGGGTTCGGACGCACAACAACCGGCTGCACAATACCATGTTCACGAATAGACTGTGCCAGATCCTCAAGCTCAGCCTCCGTAAACACACGACGTGGATTGCGCGGATTACGGCTCACAAATTCAATAGGCACATAACGTTCAAGTGGTACCGGTGCCTTGCGCTCTTCTACAGGCCGGTCAATATCCCCAATCAGAGCTGCCAGACCGCGACCAAGACGCTTTTTTGAAGGATCATCGTTCATCAGTTGAATGCTTTCTGCAAATTGTTACGTATTCGAATCGAAATATTTATGCCTAGGCCGCAGCGCGTATTTGCCGTTCACGCTGAATGACTTCCGATGCTAATTGAAGATAAGCCTGACTGCCCGCACATTTCAGATCATATAGAATGGCCGGTTTGCCATGGGACGGCGCTTCAGAAACACGGACATTACGCGGTATAACCGTGCGATACACTTTATCGCCCATAAAGGCACGAACATCATCAACAACCTGATTAGCCAGATTATTACGGCTATCATACATCGTCAGTACAATACCTTGAATGGTCAACTCAGGATTGAGTGAGTTGCGTACCTGATTGACAGTTTCAAGCAACTGGCTCAGCCCTTCAAGTGCAAAAAATTCGCACTGCAAAGGTACTAATACTGAATCAGCAGCAGCCATTGCATTCAAAGTCAAAAGATTCAGCGATGGCGGGCAATCAATCAGAATATAGCTGAAGTGATCAGCTATCCCTGAATCGAAGCGCAACGCATCACGTAATCTTCTGGTTCTGTCCGGCGCATTAGAAATCTCCATTTCAATACCAAGCAGATCAAGTGTAGACGCGATCAAAAACAGGTTTGGCACATCTGTAGCAATTGCGGCCTCAGGAATAGTCGCATTTTGTGTGAGTACATCATAGGATGACAAAGGTCTGTTTTTACGGTCAACCCCAAGCCCGGTGCTGGCATTGCCCTGCGGATCGAGATCAACAATCAACACATTCTCACCGATTGCAGCCAATGCTGTTGCCAGATTAATAGCAGTCGTGGTTTTACCCACCCCGCCTTTCTGGTTCGCAATTGTTATAATCCGTGTTCTGTTATTCATAATAATTGTCCCGAATAACTTCTGTTCTTAAAGCGAATACCGTCACACTCTTCAACGTCGACGCAAATTGCTAATCTCAAGAATGACAGAACCTGTTTCTATCGCACTATCATACTGTATCAGGTCAAACTGCCAATTGCTCTGGCTTTCATCGATCTCACGTTGATAATCCCGCCCTTTTTGAAACAAAGCTTTTGCACCATTTGTCATCCATGGTTCAGTTAAAGAAAATAACTTATCCAATGACGCCAAAGCCCTAGCCGTAATGATTTCCGGTGTTGGTACTTGCGAATAGCAGCTTTCAATTCTTGCATTAAGCACCTGACCCGGCGCTTTAAACTGCGCCAATGCATTACGAAGAAACGATGATTTTTTACCGTTACTCTCTACCAATCGAATATATCCATCAGTCTGCTTCAGCATTACTGCCAATACAATCCCTGGAAATCCGCCACCTGAACCCAAATCAAGCCAGTTTTTTGCCTGGGGTGCCAAATTAAAAATCTGAGCACTATCAAGAATATGCCTGTGCCACAATGTTTCCAACGTATTTGGCGAAGCCAGATTGATTGCTTTGGACCACTTTTTAAACAGTATTTCAAAAGCAATCAGATCATCCGTTGTTTCACGTGAAACAGCTGGGTATATTTGTTTCAGTGAATCAAAATATTTATCTTTTGTCATGCTTGTTTTGCCAAATCGCTTGAAATTTCCTGTGCAATACCATGTCTGCGGATATGTGTTATCAGCAAAGCAATCGCAGCCGGCGTTATTCCTTCTATTCTTTGCGCTTCGGCAATGTTTGAAGGGCGTCGTTTTTCAAGCTTTTGCTGGAGTTCAATTGAAAGACCTGAAATACCGGAAAATTGTACAGAAACCGGAATAATCAGTTGTTCTTCACGTTCCATCACCGCAATATCCGCATTTTGGCGATCAAGATAAACCGAATATTGCGCCTCAATTTCTAAGGCTTCTTTGGTTGCAACTGAAAAAGCCGCTAATTCAGGCCAGATTTCAGCCATTCGCTCTGTCGTGATATCCGGATATGATAAAAGGTCGTAGAGTGATCGTCTCACGCCATCTTTATTGAGGTTAACTCCATAAGCAGCAGCAGCGTTTGGTGTTATCGATAGGTTTTTAGCAAGATCACGCGCCTGATCAAGTTCTTGTTTACGCTCGTTAAAGCGCTTTTGTCGTGCTGAGCCAATAAGCCCCCACTCTTCACCTAAAGGTGTCAGACGAATATCAGCATTATCAGCCCGTAAAGAGAGTCTGAATTCAGCGCGTGAAGTAAACATACGATATGGTTCACTTACACCTCTGGAGGTCAAATCATCGAGCATTACGCCAATATAAGCTTCCGTGCGCTGAATGATAACCGGTTCATTACCGCCCGCACGCCTTGCTGCATTCAAACCCGCAAGCAAGCCTTGTGCGCCAGCTTCTTCATATCCAGTAGTTCCATTAATCTGGCCTGCTAAAAACAAACCTTGAACACGTCGCGTTTCGAGGCTGCGATGTAATTCCCGCGGATCAATGAAGTCATATTCAATAGCATAGCCAGGCTGAAGCATACGCGCATGTTCCAAACCAGGAATAGTTTTCAAAATATCAAGCTGTACATCTTCTGGCAAACTTGTTGAAATACCATTCGGATAAACGGTATCATCGTCTAATCCTTCCGGTTCCAGAAATATCTGATGACCATCACGATCGCCAAATTTTACGATTTTATCCTCAATGGAGGGACAATAACGCGGGCCAATGCCTTCAATATTACCAGAATACATTGCTGAGCGATGAATATTATCACGGATAACCTGATGAGTCGCTTCTGTGGTACGGGTAATGCCACAATCAACTTGCTGAACAGTAATAGCGTCTGTCATTAATGAAAATGGTACCGGATGCTCGTCAGCAGATTGTTTATCAAGTCCTTGCCAGTCAATCGTTTTACCATCAATACGGCATGGTGTTCCCGTTTTTAAACGGCCAAGTGCAAATCCAAGCCCTTTAAGCCGCTCGGATAACCCAAGTGCCGGCTTTTCTCCCATACGGCCAGCCGGAATAGTTTTTTCACCTATATGAATTAAACCATTTAAGAATGTGCCGCTTGTCAAAACCACCGCGCAGCATTGCAGAACTGTGCCATCCATCAATTGAACAGCCCTTACAACACCGTTTTCAACAATAATATCAGCTGCACCACCCTCAATAACAGTGAGGTTTTGCTGCTCTTTGATCAAATGCTGAATTGCCAACCGATAAAGTTTGCGGTCAGCCTGCGTTCGTGGGCCACGGACTGCAGGGCCTTTTCGTCGATTAAGCAGACGAAACTGAATGCCGGATTGATCTGCGGCCCTAGCCATTAATCCATCCAGAGCATCAATTTCTCGAACAAGCTGCCCCTTACCCAATCCGCCAATGGCAGGATTACAGGACATAACGCCGATAGTATCAAAATGATGGGTTACTAAAGCAGTTTTAGCGCCAGTTCGTGCTGATGCCGCGGCAGCTTCTGTGCCAGCATGTCCGCCACCAATAATAATGACATCAAAAGAATTTGTCATAATAAATTCCAAAACTTGTTTGGTTTCACGTGAATCATCATTCTCATGTTCTTGCTTAAAAGGGAACATCAAATGAGAAGATGGATCATAATTTTAAAAAGTGGGTGTTGACTCAGAAATATCTAGTCGAGTCAATGTGCTTTTTTAGATTCCACAGAATGTTTCACGTGAAACACTCCTGAATGATTTTCACACCTATAACATGAAAATATGTTTCACGTGAATCATTTCCCAATGCAAAACTGTGAAAAAACGACATCCAGAATATCTTCAACATCAACATCGCCGGTGATGCGTCCAAGATATTGTGATGCATGACGGAGATTTTCCGCTCTTAATTCCAGGGGTAGATTTGTACTGCTGTAAGCTTTGTGAATTTCACGCTTGCAATTGTTTAATAAATCAATGTGTCTGCGTCGAGTGGGTACTACATCATTTTGTAGTTTGGTTTTTTCAGTAATATAATCCGTTAAATCATTGATGATTTGGGCTATTCCATCGCCGGATTTAGCTGAAATTACATAATTATAGTCATTTTGTTGTTTGTTAGATAAGTCGGCTTTGTTGCCTATTTTCCAAATTGGTGCTGTAAATTTTGCAGTTTCAACATTTATAGGTTCTAATAAGTCTTCAATATACAGAATTAAATCTGCTTCAGTTGCTTTGTCTTTAGCACGTTGAATACCTATTTTTTCGACTTTGCCTTCAGTTTCACGAATGCCTGCAGTGTCTGTAAGGTAAGTTACAACTCCATTGAGGTTGAGTTTTACCTCTAATAAATCTCTGGTTGTTCCTGCTTCGTCAGAGATAATAGCTACATCACGAGCAGCGAGTAAGTTTAAAAGACTTGATTTTCCTGCATTGGGTGCACCAATGATAACAATATGAAACCCGTCGCGTAGCATCGCGCCGCGCTTTCCGTCTTCAATGTGCTTTTCAATCGTAGCTGCAACTATAGACATTTCCTGCCACACACGATCTGATACTGAGCCCGGTACATCGCCTTCATCAGCAAAATCCAGTTCTGCTTCAATAAATGCCCGCGCTTGAATGATTTTTTGTCGCCACTGCATATAGAGATTACGCTGAGCCCCAGAGGCAACTTGCACGGCCAATCGTCTTTGCGTTTCAGTTTCTGATGAAATAAGATCAGCCAGACCTTCAGCCATCGTCAGATCCATTTTACCATTAGCAAAAGCACGTCGTGTAAATTCACCCGCCTCTGCTAAGCGGCAGGATTTGAAGTCTGCAAGAATTTCGAGAAACTTCTCCACCACGGCAATACCGCCATGAATATGGAATTCTGCGCAATCTTCGCCTGTAAAGCTTTTAGGTCCCTCAAAAAATACAAGTAAACCACTATCCAGCACATTTCCCTGAATGTCTTTGAAGTGACAATAGATCATTTTTCTGGGTTCAGGAACTTTCTCGCAGATTGTTTCGACTACGAATCGTGTTTGCGACCCGGAAATACGAATAACCGCAACTCCGGAAGGTAGCCGCCCACTTGAAAGAGCAAAGATTGTCTCATGATGAAAGTTCTGCACTGACATAGAAAATCCGTTACATATAAAGGCAGCTTTAGAAACCGCGGAGCCGGTTTCCATTTGAGACTGCGTTAAACCAAAAACCAATGCGCGATTTGCATTCTGTTATGAAGGGCAAGCCCATGAGCCAAAATTTGGATTTCTCTGCCTTTAATCGTCTTAAAGATGAAAACAGCACATATCTAAAACAACATGAGCATAATCCGGTTCACTGGCAGCCTTGGGACAGAGCGGCGCTGGATCTGGCTCTTCTTTACGACAAACCCATCTTACTTTCCATCGGTTATTCAGCTTGCCATTGGTGCCATGTTATGGCGCATGAGTGTTTTGAGGATGAAGAGGTTGCTAAATTGATGAATGAAAATTTCATCAATATCAAAGTTGACCGTGAAGAGCGTCCGGATATAGATCAAATTTATATGTCAGCTTTAACCGCAATGGGCGAACAAGGCGGTTGGCCGCTAACAATTTTTCTGTCACCCCAAGGTGATGCTTTTTGGGGCGGTACATATTTTCCAAAACACGCCAATGGCCGGTTGCCCGGTTTTATGGATATTCTAACCAGCCTGTCCACTCTGTGGAAAAATGATAAAACTCGGATTAAAGGTAATATTTCAGCTCTAAAAAATCATTTAGAAACTGCGCTCAATCCTGATGTTCATAAATCTGAAAATGATGAAACAATATTTCAGCGCTATGCGGATACTATAGCCCGTCGTATTGATACCAATTATGGCGGTATTACAGGGCAGCCCAAATTTCCTAATTTCCCTTTTATGAGTATGCTTTGGGCATCATGGAAAATATCCGGCCAACAGCAACATCATGACCTGTTGATTTTAAGCACGGAGAAAATGCTGAATGGCGGCATCTATGATCATTTGGCCGGTGGCTTAGCGCGTTACAGCACAGATCAGTTCTGGCTTGTCCCTCATTTTGAAAAAATGCTCTACGACAATGCACAAACTATCAGACAATGTTTATGGGCTTATGGTTCAACTCAAAATTTATTGTTTCGCCAACGAATCGAAGAAGTAATTGCCTGGTTAAATACCGAAATGTCTTTACCAAATGGTGGCTTTGCCTCAGGCTTGGATGCTGACAGCGAAGGAGAAGAGGGTAAATTTTATGTCTGGGATAAGGACGAAATAGAAGCCATTCTGGTTAATGATGCTGATGATTTTATGAAATACTACAATATTTCTGAGCAAGGAAATTGGGAAGGAAAAAATATTCTTCATTGCCTTGATCAAATTGAATTTGATTATTCAAAAGACAAAGTTTTGCAACAACAACGCCAAAGAGTGCTGAAGCATCGTAATTTACGCCCTCGACCAGTGAGAGACGACAAGTGCCTGACAGACTGGAATGCCTATATAATACGCGCTCTGGCTGAGGCAGCTCGTGTATTTCAAAATCAGAGATGGTTAGAACTAGCTAAATCAACCTATGATTATTTAGCACCTGAAAAAGACAGCCGGCTTTCTCACATACGGCCTGTAAAAAGCATTGATCCTAAGGCTAAGTCTCTGCCTGCTTTATCTTCTGATTTTGCAGCGATGATCAATGCAGCTTTGTCACTTTATCAGGCCGATCCTAAACAAAGCTATATTGATGATGCAGTGTGGCTGGCAAACGAACTTAATCTTCATCATAAAGATCATAATGATGATTATCGACTGACCGCGTTAGATACAGATGATGTAATTTTATATATCTATGGTGATCAGGATGAGGCTATTCCAAGTGCCACCAGTCAAATCATTGAAGCTTTGACGCGTTTGGCCCTAATCACTGAAAATGAAAATTTACTTTTCAAAACAAACGAGCTTGCTTCCCGCGCCCTTGGGCGTAGCAAGCAGATGAATTATGGTCAGGCAGGTATTTTAATATCAGCGGTACAATTGCTGGATCCGGTTAAGCTCGTATTGATTATAGATGATACTGAGGATGAATTATATCGCTGTGCCTCTCGTAAACCCGATCCTTACCGCACAGATGTCATTCTCAACCGCAAAGACGCGCGTGCGCTGCCACAATGGGCACATCTGCTATCAGCGAGCACTAACAGTTCTTGCGCGATCCTGTGCCGCAATAATGTGTGTTTACCGCCGGTTTATTCCGCGGTTGATCTGGAAAAATTATTGTAAGCAGATCAATTCCACAACCGTATAACAAAAAACGCCGCCTCAATGAGACGGCGTTTTACGAAGTGAAATATTGAAAACTTATGTATTCATTGAATCAAAGAATTCAGCATTATTTTTGGTCTGTTTGAGCTTATCAATCAGGAACTCAATCGCATCAGTGGTGCCCATTGGCGCAAGAATACGACGTAGTACAAAGATTTTCTGCAGATCCTGACGTGGTACCAGCAAATCTTCCTTACGTGTTCCGGATTTAAGAATATCCATAGCTGGGAATATACGCTTATCAGCCACTTTACGATCAAGCACGATTTCAGAGTTACCCGTTCCTTTGAATTCTTCAAAGATAACTTCATCCATACGGCTGCCTGTATCGATCAGAGCTGTAGCGATAATTGTCAGCGAGCCGCCTTCTTCAATGTTACGTGCTGCACCAAAGAAACGCTTAGGGCGCTGCAATGCATTTGCATCCACACCACCGGTCAGAACCTTACCTGATGAAGGAATAACCGTATTATATGCGCGTCCAAGACGTGTAATGGAATCGAGCAGAATAACCACATCACGGCCGTGCTCAACTAGACGCTTCGCCTTTTCGATCACCATTTCAGCAACCTGAACGTGACGTGTTGCCGGCTCATCAAATGTAGATGACACAACTTCACCCTTAACGGAGCGCTGCATGTCCGTCACTTCTTCAGGACGTTCATCAATCAGCAACACAATCAGGTAACATTCAGGATGATTGGCGGTAATTGAATGCGCAATATTCTGCAAAAGCACAGTTTTACCGGTGCGCGGCGGCGCAACAATCAAACCACGCTGGCCTTTACCAAGTGGTGCAACCAGATCGATAACACGGGCAGAATTATCTTTGTTTGTCGGATTATCCAGCTCCATTTTGAAGCGTTCATTAGGATAAAGCGGTGTCAGATTATCGAAGTGAATTTTATGACGGATATTTTCCGGATCTTCAAAATTGATCGTATTAACCTTGAGAAGAGCGAAATAACGTTCGCCTTCTTTGGGGCTACGGATCGGTCCTTCTACCGTATCGCCGGTTTTCAATGAAAATCGGCGGATTTGGGAAGGTGAAATATAAATATCGTCAGGTCCCGGCAAATAATTGGCATTTGCAGACCGCAAAAACCCAAAACCGTCCGGCAATAGCTCAACAACACCTTCGCCGATAATTTCAACTTCCTGAGAAGCAAGGTTTTTCAAAATAGCGAACATCAGCTCTTGTTTACGCATAACACTGGCGTTTTCGACCTGCAGCTCATCAGCAAGAGCGAGCAAGTCGACAGGTGCTTTATTCTTAAGGTCTTGTAATTTCATTTCCTGCATGGGTGCGGAACTCATATAATAAAAGATTGAAAAAAGAAAAATGCAGTTGTGCACTCAAAATGGTCACGAGGAGCATGACCGGCATCAAAGACCTGCTATTCTTGAAGGTAGGATGCGTGTTTCATAAAGGTTTATGTGCGCATGAGCAAGTGGGTAGCGCTTCAGGAGGTAATAAAAATCTTTCCTCCTGACAAAATTACATTTTGGTCAAAACTTCAAGAAAAATAAAGCGGGATTTGCCGGCAAAACTATGAGCCAAAAAAATCCCGCTTTATTTATTTAAAATGGTTTTACAACCACTAGAATAACAATCAACACCATCAAAATAGTAGGAACTTCATTGGCAATACGCCAATGTTTGGTAGATTTTATATTTTTATCCTGAGCAAACATCCGGACATTTTTCGACAAATAGCCATGAAAGCCGGAAAGCAGTACAACAAGTAAAATCTTACCGTGCAGCCAGCCACCTTGAAATGCGAAAACTTTCCATGCCAGCCACAAACCTAAAACCCAGGTCAAAATCATCGCCGGATTGATAATAAAGCGCAATAAACGGCACTCCATAATTTTAAAGGTTTCTGATGCAGCAGAACCGTTTTTTTCCATGCTGTGATAAACAAACAAGCGCGGCAAATAGAGCATGCCTGCCATCCATGCGATCACCGCAATTATATGAAAGGCTTTAATCCAGAGATAAGCCACATCATTTTCGACAAAAAACAAGGCATATGCGGCTATAGCAACAATTATTATCGCAATAATAGCTCGTAAAGCTGATTTATTGCCGCTATTTTGATTTTGAGCTTGAACCATTATGAACCTGCCTGACGGATACGCTTGACCATATGTGCAACATTTTCAACCGGTGCCTGCGGTGTAATACCGTGACCAAGGTTGAACACCAGCGGTCCCTGCCCCAAAGTATCAAGAATCCTGTCAATTCCTTCATCTAAAGCTTTACCACCAGCAACAACCCGCAGCGGATCAAGATTTCCCTGTACTGTACCCTGTTTCTGCAATTCCTGCGCAAATGTCAGTGGCACAGACCAATCAAGACCCAGTGCAGTAATACCGGTTTTGGCCCGGTAATCGCGATAAAGCATGCCTGCCCCTTTTGGAAAGCCTATAATAACCGCTTCCGGATGCACTGCGCGAACTTTTTTGACAATTTTAGCAACCGGCTTGATGCAGAAATCTTCAAAGCAATCTTCGTCTAATACGCCTGACCATGAATCAAAGATTTGCACTGCATCTGCGCCGCAATTGAGTTGTTCAATCAAATATTCAGCTGAGATATCTGCCAAGTCATTCAGCAGTTTAATAAAAACATCGCGATGCTGATAGGCAAACAACCGCGCCGGCGCCTGATCGGGGGTGCCGTGACCGGCAATCATATAAGTTGCAACTGTCCATGGCGCACCACAAAAACCGAGTAGCGTGGTTTCATCGGGTAGCTGCTCGCGTAGCATGCCCACAGTTTCATAAACTGCAGCCAGTTTTGATGCCTTACCTGTAATGTCGAGATCCTTGATCTCATCAACAGTGATTGGCGTCATTAAAGGTCCTCTTCCTTCTTCAAAGCGAAGGTCGCGTCCAAGAACGTGAGGAATGACAAGAATATCTGAAAAAAGAATGGCTGCATCAAATCCATAACGGCGAATAGGCTGCAATGTCACTTCTGTTGCCAGTTTTGGCGCATAGCAAAGATCGAGAAAACTCCCTGCCTCACTGCGCGACTGACGATATTCAGGCAGATAGCGTCCTGCTTGTCTCATCATCCAGATTGGAGGAGGAAAGACGCTTTCGCCTTTGAGAACTTTCAAAACTTTACGTGTCATGCGTTTTACCCACACCGGTTGTCCCCGGTTTTCCCATAAAGAAAGTGATGATTTTGGATTCTGATTATTATTAGAGTCTGTTGATAACGGGGATTAAATGTTTCCCTTGAGCTTTCCACAGGCTGATCAATAAAACCGGTTGCTGTGGATAAATTGCCGATCAAACGGGAAAAAGCAATGCGACTAAAAATTCAACAATAAATACAACACCTTAGTTTACAGCTTTAAATTATCAACCTGTGGAAAACTGTTGAATAGTTTTTATACAAGTTTGAATTGCTCCCGTTACCCACAATCTCTATTGTTTCCAATCTACAGCTGAGCCCGCTGTGGATGAATTGACCCTTAATCAACAGATTCATAAAACTTTAATTTGTGGCTTAATTTTACCCACACTCATCAACAGGGATGCGAGAAATCTGTGACTAAAACGCTTTCTTACTTCCATCTTCATCTTATTTCAGATGCGACCGGAGAGACTCTCCTCGCTGCAGGGCGTGCGGCGGCGGCTCAGTACAGTCACGCGCGGGCTATTGAGCACATGTATCCGCTGATCAGAACTGAGAAACAACTGGCTAAAGTTCTGGAGGGAATTGATGCTGAACCGGGCATTGTTCTCTATACAGTTGTGGATCAAAAGCTGGCTTTAAGGATTGATGAGGCCTGTGCGCAAATGGGAATTCCGTGCGTTTCGGTACTTGAGCCGGTTCTGGCAACATTCCAGTCTTATCTGGGAGCGCCTGCGCATCGGCGCGCCAGTGCGCAGCATGTGCTGGATGCGGATTATTTTCGCCGGATTGATGCGCTTAATTTTACAATGGAGCATGATGACGGACAATTGCCGCCAGATCTGGAAGAGGCGGATATTATTTTAATCGGCATTTCACGGACATCAAAAACGCCGACGAGTATTTATCTTGCCAATCGCGGTATTAAAACTGCCAATATTCCGCTTGTTCCGGGCATTCCGTTGCCGGAAGCCTTGTTACACACTACAAAGCCGTTGATTGTCGGTCTGATTGCCAGCGCCGAGCGTATTTCACATATCCGGCAAAATCGTTTGCTTGGTACATCGCCGGGGCTTGATAGCAGCTCTTATACTGATCGCATTAATATCGCGCAGGAACTGGCTTATGCGCGCAATATTTGTGAGCGCAATAACTGGCCCGTGATCGATGTCACACGTCGCTCGATTGAAGAGACCGCTGCCGCAATTCTCGGCTTGCGCTCACGGGTAAAACCGGCTGAATAAATTTAAGATGATCCTGTTATGAATTATATCAGAGCATTGATAACCCTGATATAATTTTAAAAACATTGTATCTGTGTTTAATATTTTTATGTTTAAAATCTGAGTGGAGATTTGAATATGGCATTATCTTTGATCCTTGCTTCCCAAAGCCCTTTTCGTGCAGCGCTTTTAAAAAATGCCGGTATTCAATTCACATCGCAAAAATCCAATATTGATGAGCGGTCAGTTGAAACGCCATTGTATAAAACCGGAGCAACACCCGAAGATGTAGCGCTTATCCTTGCTGAAGCGAAAGCTGAGGAGGTTAGCAAACGGTTTTCGCATTCTTTGATAATTGGTTGTGATCAGACCTTATCGCTTGGCAATGAGGTTTTTCATAAACCGGCAGATATGGATGGTGCGCGCCGCCACCTTCTTGCTTTGTCGGGCAAAACACACCAGCTCAATAGTGCTGTTGTGCTGGTACAAAACGGCCAAACCTTATGGCGTCATGTGTCAGTGGCTCACATGACCATGCGAAATCTGGAGCCTGGTTTTATTGGTCGTCATTTGGCACGTGTTGGCGATATTGCGCTTTCAAGTGTTGGTGCGTATCAGATTGAAGGAGAAGGTATCCAGCTCTTCGACAAAGTTGATGGCGATTATTTCACGATTGTCGGACTGCCATTGCTGCCTTTGCTGAAAGAATTGCGTGCCAGAGGAATTATTGATGGCTGATATGAAACAGGCCTTTGTTACCGGATATCCGATTAAACATTCCCGCTCACCGCTGATCCATAATTATTGGTTGCGTCATTATGGTTTAGAGGGTTCGTATACTGCCATTGAAAACAGCCCTGAAAGTTTTGCCGGATTTCTAAAATCCTTCGCAGAACAAGGCTTGAGTGGCGGGAATGTTACCATTCCGCATAAAGAAACGGCTTTTGCCTTTTGTGAAAAACGGGATGCTGCAGCTGTTGCTATTGGCGCGGTTAATACGCTGTGGCTTGATGAAAATAAGGTTGTTAATGGCGGTAATACTGATGCTTATGGTTTTGCTGCTAATCTTGATGCGCAAATGCCGGGCTGGGATACCGATCTAACGAGTGAGAAAACGGCATTGGTTCTGGGGGCTGGGGGTGCCAGCCGCGCAGTTATTTATGCTTTGCTGACACGAGGATTTTCTAGAATTACTCTGATTAATCGGACTGTTGAGCGTGCACAGCAATTGGCCGAGCATTTTAATAACGGAAATCTTAAAGCAAAAATTGAAGCCTGTGGCTGGGATAAAGCACAAGATTTTGTCAGTAGCGCGGATTTGATTGTGAATACAACATCGCTTGGGATGAGCGGCCACGGGGAGATACAAAGCTTTCCGCTGGACTTGAATGTCGCAAAATCAGGCGCATTGGCAACTGATATCGTTTATATTCCGCTTGAAACCGCATTTTTAGCACAAGCAAGACAAGCGGGTTTACGCTGTGTTGACGGTCTTGGCATGTTATTACATCAGGCTGTACCGGGGTTTGAGCATTGGTTTGGTGTGCGCCCCGAAGTGACAGAAAAGCTGCGCCAGATCATTCTTGATGACATTCTTAAAGTTTGAAAAATCAGAAATAGCGCAAATACCGCCAATGTCACAAATACCAATGGGATGAACAGCATGATCAAAATTGGTCTAACAGGCTCTATCGGTATGGGAAAATCGACAACGGCACAGTTTTTTTCGGATGCCGGTATCCCGGTTTATGATGCTGATGCAGTTGTTCATCAATTATATAATGGTGAGGCGGTACCTCTGATTGCAGAGGCTTTTCCTGATGCAGTCAGATCCGGCAATGTAGACAGGAAAATTCTGGCTGACTTAGTGTTCAATAATCCAGAACGGCTACGTCTTTTGGAAAATATTGTTCATCCTTTGGTTCACGCAAAAGAAAAACTGTTTTTGCAACAAACGCAGGAACAGGGTGCTGCTATTGTTGTGCTTGATATTCCGTTATTGTTTGAAACCGGCGGAACCGGGCGCGTTGATAAAATTGTTGTTGTCAGTGCGCCCTATGACATACAAAAACAGCGTGTATTAGCGCGCGACGGCATGACAGAAGCCAAATTTGAGGCAATTCTTGCGCGGCAAATGCCGGATTCCGAAAAACGAGCAAAAGCAGATTATATTGTCGATACCAGCCATGACAAAGATGATGCCCGCAGGCAGGTCCTCGAACTAGTGACGGCGCTGAATAAGCAGCCTCTGAATTAAAATAACAGGATATTATGATGCGTGAGATTGTTTTTGATACTGAAACCACAGGTCTGGATAAAAATGACGACCGGGTAATTGAAATTGGTGCCATTGAAATGGTGAATAAATTCATCACTGGCAAAACATTTCATGTTTATATCAATCCGCAAGGCAAGCAGGTCCACCCCGATGCATTGGCTGTTCATGGCATCAGTAATGAAAGTCTGCTCGATAAACCAAATTTTTCGGAAATTTCCGAAGAATTTTTGACCTTCATTGAAGGCGCTAAGCTTGTTGCGCATAATGCGATGTTTGATATCGGATTTCTTAACGCAGAACTGGCGCGTATCAATCAAGTTCCTATTTCTACCGATGTGGTGATTGATACGCTGGCCTTAGCTCGCCGCAAGCATCCAATGGGCCCGAACACGCTTGATGCTCTGTGCAAGCGCTATGGCGTTAATAATGCCCATCGTAAGCTGCATGGCGCCTTGCTGGATACGGAGCTGCTTGCGGAAGTCTATATCGAGCTGCTTGGCGGCAAGCAGACATCACTGGGCTTAAGTGTACAATCAAATGCTGATAATAAGAGCGGTGATAATCAAACCGTTCAGGTAACGCTAAAATCACGCCCTAATCCCCTGCCCTCGCGCCTGACTGAAGCTGATATTGAAGCACATCAAAAGCTGGTTGATAAAATGGGTGATAAAGCGATCTGGAAGCAATATTTGAATTAAAATAATAAAAAAGCCGACGGATCGAAATCCGCCGGCTTTTTCGATAATCTCAATATATTAGTTTTTAACCTGAGATTTAGCCTGCTCTTCAGCCATACGCTGCTGGAACATCTGCGCAAAATCAATCGGGTCGATCATCAGTGGCGGAAAGCCGCCATTGCGTGTTGCATCGGCAACGATCTGGCGTGCAAACGGGAACAGCAGACGCGGGCATTCGATAAACAGGATCGGCAGCATATGTTCCTGCGGAATGTTCTGAATGCGGAAAACGCCACCATAAACCAGCTCAGTGCTGAACAAAACGTCTTTGCCTTCACCAGCCTGTGCAGTCAGTGTCAGCACTACATCAAAATCGCCTTCGGCGATTGGATTGGCATTCACATTAACATTGATGCTGATATTTGGTGCGTTTTCACGCGGACGTAATGAAAGCGGAGCGCCTGGGCTTTCAAAAGAAAAATCTTTTATATACTGAGCCAGAATATTCAGCGATGGCTCTGCACTGCCGTTACCGTTTTGTGCTACATTTGGCGTCTCTGCCATTATCATATACCTTTTCGTTACGAATGATCGACAGTGCGTCGAACAGTATGACAAGTCCTGTTAAAGTGCTGTAACACTTTGAAATGCTACATAATTTTAAGGTTAAATCAATTCAGATTTAAAAAATTATGTAGTATAATTGAACTCCCTGCATTTCAGCTCAATCTGTAAAAATCAGGAATGTGCCGAAACATGTGCCATTTGGCTAGCATATGTGCCATTTGCAGGCAATAACGCACAGCATCATTTAAAACATGCAGCAAAACTGTTTGAATTATTTGCTGAATTGAAAAATCGTTTTCTGCAGATTATTTCCGCTGATCTTTAATCCATGGTGAACTTTTATCGCTTTTATCATTCTCTGATGAGCTGGAATAATCCTCAGGGTTGAGATCAATAATATCATCATCCTGCGGATGCTGCGATTGAAAGGGATCACCCTGACGGAAGCCGGATGCAGAGCGGGTGTTTTGAAAATTGGTGGCCATAATCACGCGATTGCGCAAAAAATGGTTCCAGATCAGATCGCGGATCATTGGAATAAACAGCAATAATCCGATAATATCAGTTAAAAAACCCGGAATAATCAGAAAAATACTGGCTAAAATTAGCAAAGTACCATGAATAATACCACGCTCAGGAGTACGACCCGCTGCAGCCTCAACCTTCATCTGGTTTAAAAGGCTGAGCCCTTGTCTGCGTAGCATAGCAAAACCGATAAAGGCGCTAAGAATGATCAGGCCAAGTGTGGCCAGCACACCAATTTCTTTGCCAACAATGACAAATCCGGCAATTTCAATAAATGGCAGAGCTAAAAATAGCAGCAGGCCAAGCAGTTTTGTCACGGGCGGTAGACCTCTTTGGTGATACGGGCTGCTCTGAACGGTATTATATCGTTCAACCCGGATTATAATTTTTAATTTGGTATATAGATAAGAATGCAGGATGGGTATTTGAATGCCTTATCAGGTTGGACTATATCTTTTTTTAAATAAACACGTTTTATGCTAAGTTGAGTTTATGTTGGCCGCAAACAGCGAAATTTGTGCGGCCTGCACTATTTTGCATAATTCCTCAGATTGATACTAGGCTGAGAAATACCTATGTAATATGGATGGTATTGCGTTTTTTGTATCTGGATAAAGATTTAACGCGATAGAGTGTGTGTTCCGGCAAACAGTTTCGGATATGGTTGGCGAGCGGTATGAATTTTTTCAGTTTTGGCACATTTTTCTTTTTCATTGTTGCGGTGGTTATCTTCCTGCAATTGCGCAACGTATTGGGAAAACGCACAGGCAATGAACGCCCGCCTTTTGACCCTTACACACAGCGTAAAGATGAAAATGGCACCCTCACCCAGCAGAAAGACAATGTTGTTTCTCTGCCGCAGCGCCAGACCGCAGAAAGTCAGGTTAAAGACTTCACATCTATTGATGCTATTGCACCTGTGGGATCGGAACTGAACAGCGGATTGCGTAATATTCGTGCGCATGATGCGAGTTTTGATCCGAAGGAATTTCTCAATGGCGTGAAAATGGCCTATGAGATGATTGTGATGTCCTTTGCTGATGCAGATCGCAAAACCTTGAAAAACCTGCTCTCCAAAGAGGTTTATGAAGGTTTTGATGCGGCGATTAAAGATCGTGAAACCCGTGGTGAAAAAGTAAACTCCACATTTGTCGGTATCAATCAGGCAAAAATTATTGCTGCCGATATGAAGGGCAAAGATGCTCAGGTTACAGTACGTATTGTCAGTGAAATAATTTCTGCCACACAGGATAAGCAAGGTACGGTCATTGATGGTGATCTGGAAACTGTTGCTGAAATCCGTGATGTCTGGACATTTGCACGCAATACAGCTGGTCGTGATCCGAACTGGAAACTTGTTGCCACAGAAGCGGAAGATTGATCGCAAGCAATTTTTCAAAAGAATGACTAAAGGAGCAGTGTCATGTCAGATATCTCTGCCGTTCACTGCTCATCCCACGTTATAACATTCTCAGAATGTGCAGGCTGGGAAGAGGATGACCATAGTGCAGCATTTTCGGCATTTTTAAAATCTGCCGATTACTCTGCTAATCATTCTTATAAAAGCGGCAGCTTAGGGCCGGATTTTGCTGATTTGGCAGTGATGTTTAAAGCTGCACAAAAATTGGCAGAACATCAGCCGGTTGATAAACAAACGGCGCGTTTGTTTTTTGAACAAAATTTTATCCCCGTCAAATTATTGCCCGATCATTTGCAATCCGGTTTTGTAACCGGATTTTATGAACCTGAAATTGCAGCATCACGCGTCAGAACCGCTGAATTTTCAGTACCTTTTTATGCAAGACCTGCCGATCTCATCAAGCTAGACCCGTCTAACCGGCCGAAAAACCTGCCTGATACGCTGATGTTTGGCCGCCAGTGCGGCGAGACTATCTGCCATTATTTTGACCGTCAGGCCATTGATCAGGGTGTATTAGAAGGTCAGGGGCTGGAGCTTGCCTATGTGGCAGATAAGGTGGATGCGTATTTTGCGCATGTGCAGGGCGCTGTCAGACTGAATTTTGCTGATGGCAGCCAGATGCGGCTGACTTATGCTGCTAAATCCGGCCATGATTTTACCGGTGCAGGTCGTGTGCTGATTGATAAGGGCGAGTTGGATCCCGCACAGGTGACCATGCAGACCATAAGAGCATGGCTTGCTGATCACCCTGCCCGTATTGATGAAATTCTTTTTAATAACCGGTCATATATCTTTTTTCGTGAGGCTGTGGTTGATGATCCGCTATTAGGACCTGTGGCTGCGGCTAAAGTTCCGCTAACACCGCTGCGCTCAATTGCGGTTGATCGTAAATATCATTGCTTTGGTACGCCGTTTTTCATAAATGTGCATGACTTTCCTCAAAACTATGGTTCATACCAGAAGTTGATGATCGCACAGGATACCGGATCGGCTATTATTGGCCCTGCCCGTGGTGACCTGTTTATCGGATCAGGAATTGATGCAGGTGAACTTGCCGGTCAGATCCGCCATCAGGCCGATTTCATTATGCTGGTTCCCCGTAAGGGAGAGCCACAATGAAGCGGAAACACCAAAATAACCGACCAGCCCCACGGATTTCGGATAAAAATACTATGAAAATGTTCCAGTTATCCGAAGCTAAACCGGATGTAAAAACATCACCACCCGTCCATCCAGCTGAACAACACCATAAATTTCTGAAGCCGGAAGACCGGATTCTATGGGAAACGGTTGCCCGTAGCACGCGTCCTTTGCGGCCGATTGCACCAAAGCGTACCGGTATTATTGAAGATTTTTATCTCTGGGATATTGAAAACGGGATTAGTCCTGCTGAAGTGGCAAAACCGGCCATAGCTAAAGCAGTGATACCAAATGTGAGCCGTGATTTAACTGCTGATACTGTTGTACAAAAGACTGGTAAACAGACACCGGCTACCAATCCTCTGCATGATATTGATCGTCCGACAATCCGAAAGATCGCTAAGGGTCGCGTGGAAATACAAGCGCGTATCGACCTGCATGGCATGCGGCAGCACGAAGCACATGATCTGCTTTACAGTTTTCTGGCGGATGCATGGCACAGAGGACTGCGTTTTGTGCTGGTAATTACCGGTAAGGGCTCCTCTTCCGGCAGTGAGGGCATCCTTAAACAGGCTGTACCACATTGGTTTTCCACGCCGCTGTTTCGGATTTATGTCAGCGCTTATGAAGATGCGGTGCGCCATCACGGCGGCCATGGTGCGCTCTATGTGCGTTTGCGTAAAACATCGGCTGAAAGGCTTGCGGAAAGCAAATTACTGCCTTCCAGAAAGCGGTATCCCTCATGACACCATTTGGCCTGCGGTTACGACAGCTTCGTGAGGAGCGCGGCGTGACACAAAAGGATATGGCTGAAGCTATCCGCGTGTCAGCGGCCTATTTATCGGCGCTGGAGCATGGACGACGCGGGCAGCCGACCTGGGATTTGCTGCAGCGGATTATCGGCTATTTCAATATTATCTGGGATGATGCCGAGGAGTTGCAAAATCTGGCAATGCTCTCACACCCGCGGGTTACAATTGATACTGCTGGCCTGTCACCTGAAGCAACAGAACTAGCCAATTTACTGGCCAATCATATCCGGATACTCGACAAGGACATAGTAAAAAAACTGAGCGTAATGCTGCGTGAGGCACGCAAGCAGCATTTTTCTCAACGTTGATAGTGTGTTATTATCGTTTTAAAATAGTGCTTTTAAATCAGCTATTTTGGAATTCACCAACCAGCCATAATAGTTTTCTTGTGGCAGTTGCGGGCTGCTGCGTCCAATATTGGCAGCACCCAGTGCGCGGGCACGGGCATCAGCCCCACCGATATTATACAGGGTTGAGGTAATGCCGGGATTTTTAGAAATATCAAAATCAGCATATTTTTTATAAGCAGTAATCGAATGTTTGATCGTTGCCGCCATATAAGGCAGCGTCAGATCAGGATCCATAATGGTTTTATAGACCTGCGCACCGTCGTCAGCGGTGAGTTTTGGCAGGCCGGAGACCCGATTGACCATGTCTGACATTTGCAAGGCTGTGAGCGGGCTGATCTGGCCGAGGCCAAAGGTCTGGCCTGCGTAAAATGGCTGGAAAAATACCGCAGCAAAGCGGTTATTCGGATAAGAAACACCATCAGTCTTTTTACCACGGAATTTTGTATCCCAGATATTTTCGCGGCAGGTCCAAAGACTATAGCTTTCTTTCAGAGCGGCACATTTCTCAAATTCCGGACGTTTAACGAAATCGCTGACCGACTCGCCTTTGTAACTGAAGCTAACACCCTGTTTAACATAGGAAATTGCTTTAACATAATAGGTCTGGAGCTGATCATAAGCATCCACATTATAGGTGTGTTCGCCGATAATGGCACCGGCAATATGCACCGGATCAATATTATAAGCAGCAGCAGCAGATTTGATTTTTGTGCGCAAAGAGCGGTCTGATTTCAGCAAACCATAGATTTTTTGGTATTTTGCATCATAGGTGGTCTGCATTTGTTTGGTACGGTTGGCTGAGGCACCGGGAACAGCAGGCTGTGTGGCATTCCGGTTGCCTTCCGGCACAAGCGTTACGGCATGCGCTGCTGTGCCCAGCATCAGAGCAAAAACGCCGGTTCCGGCTGCAAGACCCAGCTGGCTAAAAACATGATGATGGGATTTTTGGCCGCGGTTCATACGTATTTTGCTCCGTTAGCAGTTGCCTCCAAAACGATCTCTCAAATCAGAACCGATTGTCGGAAAGTATGGTGCTTATATGTTGCGCAGAAAATATGAAACCCTCACGCACAAGTCGAGAGGGTTTCATGATTTAACCGCATAATTCCTGAAATCACTTTTGATTGTAGGATAAAATGCAACAGCGCTTAGTAATTTATAGGATAAAACGTGACAAATCGGTATTTTTAGCCAGATCACCGATCGTTTTACGCACATAATCGGCATCCACAGTAAAGGTAGAGCCGCTTTTGTCCGGTGCGCTGAATGAAATATCGTCCAGCACCTTTTCCATTACTGTTTGCAAACGGCGCGCACCGATATTCTCAATCGTAGAATTGAGATCAACGGCGATATCCGCAAGCGCATCAATAGCATCATCAGTAATATTGAGCGTAACATCTTCCGTTGCCATCAAGGCTACATATTGCTTCAGCAGGCTGACCTCAGTTTCTGTGAGGATAGAGCGCAGATCTTCACGGGTCAGCGCACTCAGCTCAACGCGGATTGGCAGGCGGCCCTGCAACTCCGGCAAGAGATCGGATGGTTTAGAAACATGAAAAGCGCCGGATGCAATAAACAGAATATGGTCGGTTTTTACCGGCCCATATTTGGTCGCAACAGTGGTACCTTCAATCAGCGGTAGCAAATCGCGCTGCACACCCTCGCGTGATACCCCTGCTCCCATGCCACCTTCACGCGAAGCAATCTTGTCAATCTCATCGAGAAAAACAATGCCGTCATTCTGGGTAACATCAAGCGCTTCCTGCGTCACACTATCCTGATCAAGCAGCTTGTCTGATTCATCCGTTACCAGCAGAGCATAAGATTCTTTCACGGTGGTTTTGCGCGGTTTGGTACGGCCGCCCATGGCTTTACCCAGCATATCGCTCAGGTTGAGCATGCCGATATTGCCGCCTGGCATGCCCGGAATTTCAAAGCCGGACATCGCAGAACCGTTATCAGCAACTTCAATTTCGATTTCTTTGTCGTCGAGATCGCCTTCGCGCAATTTCTTACGGAAACTGTCGCGCGTGGCCGGGCTTGCGGTTTTACCGACAAGCGCATCCAATACCCGCTCTTCAGCGTTGATATGGGCTTTGGCTTTCACATCTTCGCGCTTTTTCTCACGAACCTGCCCGATAGCGATTTCCACCAGATCACGGATAATCTGCTCCACATCGCGGCCCACATAACCAACTTCAGTGAATTTTGTGGCTTCAACTTTAATAAACGGTGCACCGGCAAGCTTGGCAAGACGGCGGGAAATCTCTGTTTTACCAACCCCTGTGGGTCCGATCATCAGGATGTTTTTTGGCATCACCTCTTCACGCATACTGCCTTGCAGCTGCTGGCGACGCCAACGATTGCGCAGGGCAATCGCAACAGCGCGTTTGGCATCTTGCTGACCGATGATGAAACGATCAAGCTCAGAAACGATTTCACGTGGAGAAAATACTGTCATATTTATCAAGATCCGCTTTGCCACTGCCGGATAAAGTCAAACGGGTGCAGTAGCATGATAACATTGAGAATGAGGTTGTCTCGAATAACGATAAGGGCAAGAATTTCGAAAAACACTGCCGTGGCGATTATCACTAATATAGGAAGCCTTGAGGCTAGAAAAAAGCCTATGGCCATAGATAGGGTATCGAAAACCGAATTGAGGATGCTGTCTCCGTAATAATCAACTGATGACGTGTTGGCGCGATAGCGGTCAATAATGAAATTCGAATTTTCAAGCAGCTCCCAAGCGACCTCCAGCCCGAGAGCCAGCAAAAGGCGCATATGCAACGGAGCTTTTGGCGCAATCAGCCAGAACAGGGCATAAAAAATAAAGCCGTGAATAATGTGAGACAGCGTATACCAGTCAAAGAGCTGTTGGGAATTTTCATTGCTGTTCACTTCATTCACGAACAGGCGGATTGTGCCGCATTCACAGATCGGCTGGCGCCCCATCATATAAAGAGCTATGGCCTGTGCGGCCATAACAACGACTATGATGATAAATGCCCTGCCCCAATTCCAGGTTGCAGGAGATGAGGCAGAAGTAAAACGGGATGAGGTCACAATGCGCCTTTATTGCATTTCGCGCCTTGAGAAAACCGGTGGCGAAATACGTTTATCGGTAAGAAATTTATGATGTTAGCATAAATGGCAGTGTCTTACGCGCAATCAAGGCTTTCTACCGTGAAATTGCTGTTGGTATAGATGCAAATCTCGGCAGCAATTGTCATCGCTTTACGGGCTATCGCTTCCGCATCCATATCCGTATCAATCAGTGCACGGGCTGCAGACAGCGCATAATTACCGCCGGAACCGATGGCCATAACGCCGTTTTCAGGCTCCAGCACATCACCAAGACCGGTAATTGCCAGTGTTATGTTTTTATCGGCTACCAGCATCATGGCCTCTAACTTGCGCAAATAGCGGTCTGTTCGCCAGTCTTTTGCAAGCTCGACTGAAGCGCGCATTAGCTGATCCGGATATTGTTCAAGCTTGGCTTCAAGGCGTTCCAGCAGCGTAAATGCATCAGCTGTTGCACCGGCAAAACCGGTAATAACACTACCGCCTTTACCAATGCGGCGCACTTTGCGGGCATTGCCTTTCATAATGGTCTGGCCGAGAGAAACCTGACCGTCACCGGCAATTACCACTTTGTTGCCCTTGCGCACTGTGACAATCGTGGTGCCATAAATTGTTGTCGGATTATGTTCAATCATAGGGGCAACTCCGCTGATTATTTTGTAAAAATCTATTTGCTCTATTTATGATGCCTGATCAGAAATACAACAGGGCGTGAAATACTACCGCCAATAATTAACACTGCTGCATCAAAGCATTTGGCAAAACTGTGGCACTGTTCTAGAACAACAGTGGAGAAGAACAAGACCGGATTATTAATATGAGCATTCAGCGTACAGCAAAAATCAGCCGCAGCACCAAAGAAACCAGCATTGAGGTGCAAGTGTTTCTGGACGGAACCGGCCAGTTTGATATTTCGACCGGCGTTGGTTTTTTTGATCATATGCTTGAGCAGCTTTCGCGCCACTCGCTGATTGATATGAAAATCACCACCAAGGGCGATACCCATATTGATGATCACCACACAGTTGAAGATACCGGTATTGCGATTGGTAAAGCCATTGCTGAGGCCCTTGGCGAGCGCCGTGGAATTGTGCGCTATGCGTCGCTTGATCTGGCGATGGATGAAACTTTGACTTCGGCAGCGCTTGATGTTTCAGGGCGGCCGTTTCTGATCTGGAATGTACCGTTTAATGCTTCGAAAATCGGCAGCTTTGATACAGAGCTGGTGCGTGAGTTTTTCCAGGCACTGGCACAAAATGCCGGCATCACGCTGCATGTGAATCTGCGCTACGGCATTAATAATCATCATATTGCCGAAACATGTTTCAAAGCAGTAGCGCGCGCTTTGCGCATGGCGATTGAAACCGATCCGCGGCAGAAAGATGCTATTCCTTCGACAAAAGGCACATTAAAGGGCTGATCATGGCCAGCTACATCGTTCTTGAACCGACAGACGCAGCAATATGCAAGCATAAATCTGCATGTGGGGATCACACGGTTTTTGTGCGTGATGAATTTTCAGTTCTGGCATTGATCCTGCCGTTTTTGTGGCTGGTGATCCATCGTCTTTGGTGGCATGCGCTGATGATTGCAGTGATCGGATGGGGCGCATTCAGTATGCTGGGTACATATCTTTCCTCACCTTATGCGGTTGCAATCTTGTCATTTTTGCTGTCGCTGTTTGTTGCGCTTGAAGGGCGCAACTGGTATCTCGCAGCCCTGAGATACAAGGGTTATAAGGAAGTGGCACAGATCAATGCCACTGATCTGTGGGATGCGGAAACAGTTTATTTTTATGGTGCTGCACGGTTTGCTGAACATAGCGAACCAGAACGTCATCTTGAAGGTACTGCGGCAGTAAAAACCGATACAATGCCGAATGGAGCGCCTGCAACAGGTACTATGATCGGCTTAGTTGAATATCGCGGAAGGGTGTGACATGCGTGTCGCCATTATCGATTATGGTTCCGGAAACTTGAAATCCGTAGCCAAGGCTTTTGAACGCGCTGTGAGTGATATGGGCAGTTCCATCCATATTGATGTTACAAGCGATGCCAAGGCTGTGCTGAGCGCTGATCATATTGTTTTACCGGGAGTAGGCGCCTATGCGGATTGCCGCCGCGGGCTGGATAATGTGCCGGGCATGCTTGATGCACTGAACGACGTGGTTCATCATCAGGCGAGGCCTTTTCTCGGCATTTGTGTCGGTATGCAATTGCTCTCGACACGCGGTCTGGAAAAATCAGTGACCGCCGGGTTGAACTGGATTGAGGGCGATGTGCGTGAAATGAAGCCGTCTGATCCGGCTTTAAAAATTCCGCAAATCGGCTGGAATACGCTTGATCTGCATTACGATCATCCGGTCTTTACTGATATTGCAACCGGCGATCATGGTTTGCATGCCTATTTCGTGCATTCCTATAAGTTTGATGTGCAAAATGCATCTGATGTGCTGGCAACCACCAGCTATGGCGAGACAGTGACAGCTGCGGTTGCACGCGGCAATATTGTTGGCACACAGTTCCATCCGGAAAAAAGCCAGCGCCTCGGTCTCAAATTCATTACCAATTTCCTGAAGTGGAAGCCATGATACTTTTTCCGGCAATTGATCTGAAAGACGGCGTATGCGTTCGCCTGAAACTCGGCGATATGAACCAGTCTACGGTTTATAATACTGATCCTGCAGCTCAGGCAAAAGCCTTTGAAGATCAGGGATTTGAATGGTTGCATGTGGTGGATCTTAATGGTGCATTTGCAGGCAGTAGTGTGAATGGCGCAGCCGTTGAAGCAATTTTAAAAGCCACTAAAAATCCGGTGCAGCTCGGCGGCGGTATCCGCACGCTTGAGCATATTGAAAGCTGGCTTTCCAAGGGCCTGTCGCGTGTTATCCTCGGCACGATTGCGGTGCGTGATCCGCAATTGGTGATTGAAGCCTGTAAGCAGTTTCCGGGTAAAGTTGCCGTTGGCATTGATGCGAAAGGCGGCAAGGTTGCCGTTGAGGGCTGGGCTGAAGCATCAGAGCTTGGTGTGATCGAGCTGGCGAAAAAGTTTGAAGGGGCAGGGGTCGCAGCCATTATCTATACGGATATTGACCGTGACGGCATTTTGGCGGGTATTAACTGGCCTTCTACGCTTGGGCTGGCTGAGGCTGTTTCCATTCCTGTTATTGCATCCGGTGGCCTGGCGTCGATGGATGATATTCATCGTATGACGCAAGCCGATGCGCGTAAGCTTGAAGGCGCAATTTCCGGCCGTGCGCTTTATGACGGCCGCATTGATCCGGCTGAAGCGCTGGCGCTACTAAAGGCTGCACGGGGAGGCATTGATGCTTAAAGCGCGTGTAATTCCTTGCCTCGATGTCAAAGACGGGCGTGCCCGTCTGCCCGGAGCGCAGCGAGGACAGACAAACTTAAACAAGACACGACAGATAGGGGGCATTGATGCTTAAAGCGCGTGTAATTCCTTGTCTCGATGTTAAAGACGGTCGTGTCGTCAAAGGCGTTAATTTTGTTGATCTGATTGATGCCGGTGATCCGGTTGAAGCTGCAAAAGCCTATGATGCGGCGGGTGCAGATGAACTTTGTTTCCTTGATATCACAGCTTCATCCGATAATCGCGAGACGATTTTTGATGTTATAGCACGAACAGCCGAACAATGTTTCATGCCGCTCACCGTTGGCGGTGGCGTGCGTGCTGTCAGTGATATCCGTAAGCTTTTGCTGGCGGGTGCCGATAAGGTTTCTATCAATACGGCTGCGGTACAAAATCCTGATCTGATCGCTGAGGCCGCTGATAAATTTGGCAATCAATGTATTGTTGTGGCTGTCGATGCCAAACAGGTTTCCGGTGCAAATGAGGCGGATCGTTGGGAGATTTTTACCCATGGCGGACGTACAGCGACCGGTCTTGATGCGATCGAATTTGCCATCAAGATGGTTGATCTGGGGGCAGGGGAAATTCTGCTGACCTCAATGGATCGTGATGGCACTAAAGTTGGCTATGATCTGGCGCTTACCCGCGCTGTGGCGGATGCTGTACGGGCACCTGTGATTGCCTCCGGTGGTGTAGGCTCGCTTGATGATCTGGTGGCTGGTGTTAAACAGGGTCATGCCAGCGCGGTGCTGGCTGCCTCCATTTTCCACTTTGGCACCTATACGATTGAAGAGGCCAAACGTTATATGGCAAGCCATGGTATTGCAGTGCGGCTTGATTAAACTGCGCTAGAGCGGGTAACGATCAGGTTGGATCGCAGCGCTTGCTCTAGATTTTAGCTTTTTCGCATTGTCATGCCTATCAAGTTGATTCAACTTGATCGTGAAATGCTCTAGGCGTGCGTTTGCAGGTTTTTTGCGCAAAATACTGATGATTTGGCCCACAACCTGTAAATTTTACTTGTTCAATGAGATGGGGGGTGCTTTTCATCCCTCATTTGCTGTAAAGACCGCTGCATTGATGAGCCGGACAGGCCGGATTCCTCTCGGTCATCCCTGAAATTGCACTGAAACAGGAGTGCAGCATGACAGATTTCTCACTTGCTGATCTGGAGCAGATTGTAGCTGAACGCGCCGCATCTACGGATGGTTCATCTTATACTGCCTCTTTGATTGCTAAAGGACAGCATAAAGCCGCCCAAAAACTGGGTGAAGAAGCTGTTGAAACCGTTATTGCTGCAATGATGAAAGACAATAACGGGGTAATTTCAGAAAGCGCCGATCTGCTCTATCATTTGCTGGTGGTGTGGAAAATTGCAGGCGTTTCACTGCATTCGGTAATGCAAGAGCTTGAAAACCGTACATCGCAGACAGGGCTTGAGGAAAAAGCGGCTCGAAAATCGCAATAATACTGACTTTCACTGTATTTTACCGTCAGTTTTCACTCAGAGATCGAAATTTACGCGATGGATCTTTTTCGTAATAAGCTTTACTCGCCCTATCAGATATTCACAGCCGCGGAATGGGCTCAATTTCGAGCCGACACGCCGCTGACCCTGACAATGGACGAAGTTAAACGTCTGCGCTCCCTGAACGATCCGGTGGATCTGGATGAGGTGCGCCGGATTTATCTGGCCTTGTCGCGGTTGCTGTCGACCCATGTTGAGGCAATGCAAACGCTTTATACGCAGCGTAAACAGTTTCTGATGAAGGATGATGCGGTTAAAACGCCGTTTATTATCGGTATTGCCGGATCTGTTGCTGTCGGTAAATCGACCACAGCGCGTATTCTGAAGGAGTTGCTGCGTCGCTGGCCCTCCAGTCCAAAAGTTGAGCTGGTGACCACTGACGGCTTTCTATATCCCAATGAGGTGCTGCGCTCTGAAGGCCGCATGGAGCGCAAAGGGTTTCCCGACAGTTACGACACCGGCGCGATCCTGAGTTTTCTCACCTCGATGAAAGCAGGGCTTAGCCATGTGCGTGCGCCGGTTTACTCCCATATGACCTATGATGTGGTGCCGGGAGACTATGTAACCATTGACCGGCCTGATATTCTGATTTTTGAAGGCATTAACGTGCTACAGGTGCGTGATCTGCCAGCAGACGGTAAAGTTGTACCTTTTGTTTCCGATTTTTTCGACTTTTCTATTTATATTGATGCTGATCCGGTACTGATCCATGAATGGTATATCAACCGGTTTATGAAGCTGCGTGAAACGGCGTTCCGTGATCCGCAGAGCTTCTTTCACCGCTACTCGCAATTGTCGCAAGAGACGGCGCTTTCAATTGCCGAGGGGCTTTGGACCAATATCAATCTCAAAAACCTGTTTGAGAATATTGTACCCACACGCCCGCGGGCAGATTTGATTTTGCGCAAAGGCGCCAATCATATGATTGAAGAAGTTGCGTTACGTAAAATCTGAATTAACAAAAAAGCCCCGCCGGATAAACCTGCGGGGCTTTTTAATAAGTTGTTTTGTAAATCTTATGAAGCAGCAGGAATACGCAATACCTGACCCGGATAAATTTTATCCGGCGAGGTCAGCATTGGCTTATTGGCTTCAAAAATAATGTTATTTTTGGCGCCCTGACCTTTTCCATATTGGGCTTCAGCGATTTTCCAGAGATTGTCGCCTTTTTGCACAGTGTAAAACACCGGAGCGCCTTCTTCAGTTGCGCCGTCAACTTTAAGCTCAGAGGCTTCCACTTTGGATACGCCGAGCGAGTTGCCCACCGCTATAATCGCCTTTTCAAAAGCGGACTGATCTTTGACATTGCCTGTCAGAACAGCTTTGTCACCTTCAACTGAAACCTTTACATCACCGGTACCGAGATTATGGGAATCCAGCTCTTTTTTCAGATCATCTGCATTTGGTTCATTCTCACCGAAGCCAAGTTTGGTTCCGACAGACTTAACGAAGTCAAAAATGCCCATGCCATATCTCCTTATTGGTGCCAATTGTGATCCGGAAAAATTTAACGGATTGACTGATAATATAGGCTGATAAATCTTTTGGGGAAGGCATCTGTTTAAAATAAAAGGTTTTTTAATCGTCCTTTACGCGCTGGCGCATTTTTTTAACATCAGCTCGTCCCGATTTAGATTTCAGGCGCCGCTCGATCGAGCCTTTGGTTGGTTTGGTTTTTCTGCGCGGCGGCGGCGGTGGTTTTGCGGCCTCTGTTATCAGTGCAATCAAGCGCGCGCGCGCATCTTCTCGGTTTTTTTCTTGTGTGCGAAAACGGCTGGCCTCAATCAGAATATCGCCGTCTTTATTGGCGCGTTGTCCGGCAAGCGTGATCAGACGGGCATAAACATCTTCTGGCAGAGCGGCCTGCGCGGCTGCAAAGCGCAATTGCACAGCAGTCGAAACCTTATTCACATTCTGACCACCGGGGCCTGAAGAGCGGATAAAACTCTCTTCAAGCAGGTTTTCATGAATGATGATGCGGTTGGTAATGCGGATGAGATGTTTGTTTTGTTCCGTCATGATTGATTTATAACGGAAATTCTGGAGACTGCGAAGGCTGTAACAGAAATAAAAACGGCACCCAAGGGGTGCCGTTTTAAATATTGATGAGCCGCTTACGATTGCTGCTTATTCAGCAGCGAGTGCAAGGCCCGGCGCTGCGGAGCGTACTTCTGCATCCACATGGCTTTCAAACTTAACAAAATTACTGATGAACATATTGGCGAGTTTGGCTGCCTGTGCATCGTAAGCCTGTTTATCTGCCCAGGTTGAGCGTGGGTCAAGAATGCTGGAATCCACGCCTGCAACCGCAACCGGCACTTCAAAACCGAAATTCGGGTCGGTACGGAACTCAACATTATTGAGCGAACCGTCAAGAGCGGCCGAGAGCAGGGCACGCGTTGCTTTGATCGGCATACGGTTGCCGGTACCATAAGCACCACCTGTCCAGCCGGTATTGACCAGCCAGCAATCAACTTTGTGCTCAGCAATCAGCTTGCGCAAAAGATCACCGTATTCTGACGGATGACGAGGCATAAATGGCGCACCAAAACAGGTCGAGAAGGTGGCTTCTGGCTCGGTCACACCCTTTTCTGTACCAGCAACCTTAGCGGTATAACCGGACAGGAAGTGATACATCGCCTGAGCAGGGGTAAGCTTGGCAATAGGAGGCATAACCCCAAAGGCATCTGCGGTAAGCATGATGACATTTTTCGGCTGGCCAGCGGTACCGGTTTTGGAAGCATTGGAAATGAAATCAAGCGGGTAGGCGGCACGGGTATTTTCAGTGCGCGAACCGTCGTTGAAATCCGGCTGATGATTTTCATCCAGCACCACATTTTCCAGAACAGTACCGAAACGCTGTGTTGTTGAAAAGATTTCCGGTTCAGCTTCAGCGGAAAGACGAATAGTCTTAGCGTAGCAGCCGCCTTCAAAGTTGAAGATGCCGTTTTCGCTCCAGCCGTGCTCGTCATCACCGATCAGTGTGCGGCTCGGATCAGCGGACAGCGTGGTTTTACCGGTGCCTGACAGGCCGAAGAAAATAGCGGTGTCACCATTTGGCGCTTCATTTGCTGAGCAATGCATCGGCATAATGCCTTTTGCAGGCAGAATGTAGTTGAGTGCGGTAAAGACCGACTTCTTCATTTCACCGGCATAAGATGTACCACCGATCAGCACAACCTTGTTGACCAGATCAACAGCAATCACAGTCTCGGTACGGCAGCCGTATTTTTCAGGATCAGCGCGGAATGACGGCAGATCAATAATGGTCATTTCCGGCATAAAGCTCTGCAGCACCGCCAGCTCAGGGCGGATCAGCAAATTGCGAATGAACAGCGAATGCCATGCAAATTCGGTAACAACGCGCACCTTGATATTATGCTCGGCATCAGCACCGCCAATGAGATCCTGAACAAATAACTCTTTGCCTTTGGCATGCTCGATGAAATCGGCATGTAGTTTTGCAAAGTTTTCCGGGCTCATTGGTTTGTTATTATCCCACCAGATCTGATCTTCGGTGGTTTCATCACGGACTACAAATTTGTCTTTAGGGCTGCGACCGGTGTGTTGGCCGGTAACAGCCATCAATGCGCCTTGTGCTGTGAGTGCAGACTCACCGCGACGGATCGATTCTTCATAGAGCTGAGCTGGTCCCAAATTAAAATAGACCGCGGCGAGATCCTTTAACCCCGTCGTTGCAATGGAAGCGGCCGCATTGCGAATGCCAGTCTCTTTCATAATCTTTTCTCGCAGTTTTACAGGTTGCACTACAGCGCATGTTTTTTCATCACGCCAGAAGACTGTCCCAATCAGATTAACGCGACAAATTCAAATCTTTAATCGTTTAAATTATTTTTAAATTTTCTTAAATCGTTTAGATGGCAATTTAAACTGCGAGTATCCACATATAAAAAATGAAATTATCCGGCACAAATGACAGGAAATGCGAAACTGAAAAGGCTGCTGCCTTACTTTGTACTTAATTTGTGCTGCTTAAAAGACGTGCTATATACAGAACTGACAGTGAATGTAACGAAGGAGACACTGCCTGATGAGGGAAGTTCCGGTAACACAGACCATTGCGCTTGTTGATGATGACCGCAATATCCTGACTTCTGTATCCATTGCTCTGGAGTCGGAAGGCTATCGGGTCGAGACCTATACAGATGGTGCCTCGGCATTGGATGGCCTGATGGCACGCCCGCCAAATCTCGCGATCTTTGATATTAAGATGCCGCGTATGGATGGTATGGAGCTGTTGCGGCGCCTGCGTCAGAAATCCGATCTTCCGGTAATTTTTCTGACCTCCAAAGATGATGAGATCGATGAATTATTTGGCCTGAAGATGGGTGCGGATGATTTTATCACCAAACCGTTTTCCCAGCGTCTGCTGGTTGAGCGTGTTAAAGCGGTGTTGCGCCGCGTGGCTGCTCGTGAAAATGCGATTAAAAATCCGGGTCTGCCAACCAAATCTTTGCAGCGCGGGCAGCTGGAAATGGATCAAGAGCGCCACACTTGCACGTGGAAAGGGGAGCCAGTCACATTAACGGTAACCGAGTTTTTGATTCTGCATTCTCTTGCGCAGCGTCCGGGTGTGGTAAAGAGCCGTGATGCGTTGATGGATGCTGCTTATGATGAGCAGGTTTATGTCGATGACCGTACTATTGATAGTCACATTAAGCGTCTGCGTAAGAAGTTCAAAGTCGTTGATGATGATTTTGAAATGATCGAGACACTTTATGGTGTTGGCTATCGCTTCCGCGAAGCATAAAATGGTATGATGAACAGATTGTGCCCGCTCTGATCTGGGTTCAGATCGGGCATATCTGATATGCTGAAGGAAATGATCGCGCATATGGTTGCTGAAACCGAAGACAGAAGCATGTTGCGGCGCCGGGAACGTATTGCGCGCCGGCAGCGCTCGCTTATCTGGCGCCGGTTGTTTTCACCGATCCGTCGGGTTTTGGGAAATTATGTTTTTTCCAGCCTGACCAAGCGTATTCTGTTTCTTAATCTTGCGGCGCTCGCGGTTCTGGTATCCGGCATTATGTATCTCAACCAGTTTCGCGACGGGTTGGTTGATGCTAAAATTGAAAGTCTTCTTACGCAGGGTAAGATTATTGCAGTGGCTATTGCTTCATCTGCAACAGTAGATACTAATTCGATTATGATCGATCCGGACAAGTTATTGGAATTGCAGGCGGGCCAAAGCATTACTCCGTCGCCTGATTCGCCTGATAACTGGGAGTTTCCGATTAATCCGGAAAAAGTGGCGCCGTTATTGTTCAGCCTGATTTCGCCAATCAACACCCGTGCCCGTATTTATGATTATAATGCCAACATTATGCTGGATTCGCGTCATCTTTATTCACGCGGCCAAGTGTTGAGTTACGATCTGCCGGTTTTATACGAAGATAATCCAAGTTTCAGCGAACGCATCAGTTTGTGGTTCAATAATCTGATCAATCGAAACAGCCTGCCGCTTTATCAGGAGCAGCCGGGTGGTAATGGATCTGCCTATCCCGAGGTGATCAAAGCACTTACCGGCTCTGCCGGCACAGCACAGCGCCGTAATGAAGAGGGTGAGCTGGTGGTATCGGTTGCGGTACCTATCCAGCGTTACCGTGCCGTGCTTGGCGTATTGCTGATGTCGACTGAAGGCGGCGATATCGATAAAATTGTACGTGGCGAGCGTAATGCTATCCTGCGTGTGTTTGTTGTGGTGTCACTGGTCATGGTGATCTTGTCGCTGTTTCTCGCATCGACAATTGCTAACCCCTTGCGAAAATTGTCAGAGGCTGCTGACCGTGTACGCCACGGCATTAAGGGGCGTGTTGAAATTCCTGATTTTTCAGATCGTCAGGATGAAGTTGGCCATCTGTCCACATCTATCCGCGATATGACGAATGCGCTTTATGCGCGGATTGAGGCAATCGAAAGTTTTGCCGCCGATGTTAGCCATGAGCTGAAAAATCCGCTGACGTCTTTACGAAGTGCAGTTGAAACATTGCCTCTGGCCAAAACTGAGAGTGCAAAAACCCGTCTTCTGGATGTTATCCAGCATGATGTGCGCCGGCTTGACCGGTTGATTACCGATATTTCTGATGCTTCAAGACTCGATGCAGAACTGGCGCGTGAACATACAGATCGCGTGGATATGCAAGCACTGCTGAACAATATTGTTAAGGCCGCACGTGAAGTGCGCCGCAATAAAGTTGGCACAGAAATTTTACTGAATATTGACGCGCTGCCTAATGGCGCCAAAGGGTTTTATTTGCGCGGGCACGATTTGCGTCTTGGTCAGGTTGTTTCTAATCTGATTGAAAATGCGCGTAGTTTTGTACCGGAAGATAATGGTGAGATCAGAGTTTCGTTAAAACATCTGGGTACAAAAATTCAGGTCCTGGTTGAAGATAACGGCCCCGGCATCGGCGCTGAAAATATTGAACGAATTTTCGAGCGATTTTATACGGATCGTCCCTCTTCAGAAGCTTTCGGTCAAAACTCAGGTTTAGGTCTGTCAATCAGTCGCCAGATTATTGAAGCACATGGCGGCACGCTCACAGCCTCGAATATTACAGAGTCTGAAAACCCTGATATCTGGCTGGGTGCACGTTTCTTGATAGAGCTGCCCGCCGAAATACCGGAAGTGGCCGGCAAGCGTCAGCGCGGGCAGGCTGCACAACATACCGAGAGTTAATTTAACGGGTCATGACAGGTCAATGAGTGGGGGTCAGCGATGAGTGAGCAGCCGTTTGTATTTCATGCGACCTCACTGGTTTTGGGTTCTTACGGTATCTTGCTGTGTGGCCCTTCAGGATCCGGCAAGACCTCGCTGGCGCTGACATTGATTGAACGAGCGCATATGGCGGGTAGGGTTGGTACCTTAATTGCTGATGATCAGACAGTTCTGAGTGTTTGTGATCAAAAGCTGATGGCTTCTACACCGCCAGCGATTGCCGGTGCGATTGAAATTCGTGGCGCCGGTTTATTTTCAGTTCCTTATCAGCCGGAAGCTAAAATCGACCTTCTGGTTGAGTTGGTGGCTACAGCGCAGGCTCCGCGCTATCCGGCAGACAGTAAGCGCGAGCTTGCAGGATTAATGATACCTGTTTTGGAGTTACCGCGATTGGCTGGTGCATACGATTCGCTCCAATGTGCAAGAGCCATTGAAGCTACATTATTCATGAAACGGTGGGGTGATGGTGACCTGTCGCCGCTTGATTAATGGTTTTCTGCTTGATTTATAATGTAAATAGCGTGTCTGGTGCGGCATAACAGACTAAACTTGTGGCAGTTATTATTTTTTGCTTGCACAGATGTTTGGCAATGCCAACATAGCAGGTCAGGGTCACTAGTGAGGCTTTAACGAAAATTTATCAATTTTCGTTATCGTTTTATGTTTTAACGGGCAATGTGTTTGCATTGCTGTCTCAAACAGAAGCTTTTTGGCTGTTATTTTGTGAAAGTGACAAATGAAAGCCACCGGCGGGAGCAGTTTTATAATGATCGGACTCGTGCTTGTTACGCACGGAAGGCTGGCCGAAGAGTTTCTTCATGCGGTTGAGCATGTTGTCGGCCCTCAGGAGCATTTCGAAACCGTTTGTATCGGTGCTGATGATGATATGGAAAAGCGCCGTGAAGATATTGTTGCGGCAGTGAGCCGTGCTGATCAGGGGCAGGGTGTTATTATCTTGACTGACATGTTTGGCGGCACACCTTCCAATCTGGCAATTTCGGTGTTGGATGCAGGCAGGGTTGAAGTTATTGCCGGTGTTAATTTGCCCATGCTTATTAAGCTAACAAGCATTCGCCAGTCAGGCGATATGGAAGCATCCTTGCGTGAGGCGCAGGATGCGGGGCGTAAATATATTAATGTTGCCAGTCAGGTACTGACAGGGAAGTAATGTTTTAGGTGCTGACGAGTGATTATAAGTCAGGTGCTGGCGGGAAAATCAACATGCCTCATATTATAGTCAACGGCAATTTTGAGCCGGATCAGGCGCAGAGCCGCCAGCTCACCATTGTGAATAAACGTGGCTTGCATGCGCGGGCCTCGGCAAAATTTGTACAGCTGGTTGACCGTTTTGATGCTCATGTGCGTGTTGAAAAAGATGGCATGAGTGTAGGTGGAACATCAATTATGGGGCTGATGATGCTGGCCGCTTCTCCCGGATGCTGTATTCAGATCAGTGCCAGCGGCGTTGAAGCCATCGCAGTTCTTGATGCGTTGGAACAGCTTGTTGCCGATAAATTTGGCGAAGAATGCTGATCTGACCAAACGCGATCTTTGAAAAGCATCGGTTGATCCGGTGCTTTTTTGGTTTCAGGTGTGAACAGCGCATTCCGACATATCTTTAGTCTTTTTGCAATATAAAGACATAAAGATTGCTTTATATTTTTTATTTGAGCCGTATTGTTTGATCTGCTACAAATTATTCTCAATGGCAATTGTAACAGTTGAAAGCGGAGCTCAAATGTCTGTATCGCAGGAATATATCATCAAAGATATTGCTCTGGCTGATTGGGGTCGCAAGGAAATTATCATTGCGGAAACCGAGATGCCGGGTCTCATGGCCTCGCGCGAGGAGTTTGGGCCACAGCAAGTGCTGAAAGGCGCGCGGATTTCCGGCTCGCTTCATATGACAATCCAAACTGCGGTATTGATCGAAACATTGCAGGCGCTGGGCGCTGAGGTGCGCTGGGCATCATGCAATATTTTTTCAACGCAAGATCATGCTGCTGCTGCAATTGCAGCGCAGGGCACACCGGTTTTCGCCATTAAGGGCGAAACGCTGGAAGAATACTGGACCTATACCGATAAAATTTTCCAGTGGCCGGATGACCAGCCGTCAAATCTTATTCTTGATGATGGTGGTGATGCTACCATGTATATTTTGATCGGTGCTCGTGCTGAGGCCGGTGAAGATGTCTTGTCAAATCCCGGCAATGAAGAAGAAGAGATCCTGTTTGCGCAGATAAAAAAGCGCATGGCTGAAACACCGGGCTTTTTTACCCGTCAGCGGGCGGCTTTGCTGGGTGTGACTGAAGAAACAACAACCGGCGTTAACCGTCTTTATCAGTTGCAGCGTGCCGGTCAGCTGCCTTTTCCTGCTATTAACGTCAATGACAGTGTGACCAAGTCAAAGTTCGACAATAAATATGGCTGCAAGGAATCGCTGGTTGACGGTATTCGTCGCGGTACAGATGTAATGATGGCCGGTAAAGTGGCTGTGGTCTGCGGCTATGGCGATGTGGGTAAAGGCTCGGCGCAGTCGTTGTTGGGTGCCGGTGCACGCGTTAAAGTTACAGAGGTTGATCCGATCTGCGCATTGCAGGCAGCAATGGATGGTTTTGAAGTTGTGACGCTGGATGATGCCGCATCAGAGGCGGATATTGTCATCACCACTACCGGCAATAAAGATGTGATTACCATCGAGCATATGCGCAAGATGAAAGACATGGTGATTGTCGGTAATATCGGCCATTTTGATAATGAAATTCAGGTCGGTGCCCTGCGTAATTTACAATGGACCAATATCAAACCGCAGGTCGATATGATCACGTTTCCGGATAACAAACGTTTGATCCTGTTGTCAGAAGGGCGCCTGCTCAATCTGGGTAATGCTACCGGACATCCGAGCTTTGTGATGTCGGCATCCTTTACCAATCAGGTATTGGGACAAATCGAGCTTTATACACGCGGCGAAAATTATGAAAATCAGGTCTATGTGCTGCCAAAGCATCTCGATGAAAAGGTTGCTCGTCTGCATCTTGCCAAGCTTGGTGTAAAACTCACTGTGCTTTCTGAGGAACAGGCCGCATATATCGGTGTTTCACAGCAAGGTCCGTTCAAGTCTGACCACTACAGATATTAACCTTGTCTTAATTAACATACCACATGTTGAGACCGGAAGGATTGACAGCCTTCCGGTCTTTTATTTTGCGCGCATTTTGCTTCAAACTGATTCCCGCTGCTTGTATTGTGCTATGATTCGAATGGTTCGGAATTTACGAAATTTGATATAGCTTGCTGTAAATTGAGCATCTTTATGCCCTGAAAGCTCTGCTCTGGCGGAAATTCAGGATATAAAGTTAGAACTGATGTTTTGAAACAAAGATTAAACGGCTGTTATGGTCGTAACGGAGAATATTAAGGCATGTCCAATGTCAGCTCATTACGAAATGTCAGGTCTTTTATCGGCCGCAATTTTCGCAAAGCTCTGGCGGTAACAGCCTCACTTTCTGCTTTGTTAACAGCCTCACAAGTTTCAGCCCAGAGCTATGATGTCGGTCGTATTCCAATGCCCAATGGCGGCACACTCGGCCCCAATGAAGTGGTTCAATTTGCCATTGTTGTCGGTGTTACCGGCGCTGCGCTGCTCTCTGTCAGCTGGATTATCCGCAGCCGTAACCGTGTTAATCGTGAAAATAATGCTTTGCGCGCGCGCGTTGCCGATTTGAGCCACGCTGCCACACGCACAGAAACACTGCTTAACCTGAAAGATCAGCGCATTATTGTCTGGGCCGGCAGTGAAACCGCAAAACGCGGAACCCAGAGCCAGAATACTCAGACCGAAGTGCTGGGGCAATTGCCGGTTGCCAGTGGTGTGCCACAGGATCAGGCGGCATTTTTAAGTTTTGGCCGTTGGTTGCGCACAGACTCAGCTGTTGCACTGGAGCGTGCAATTTTATCGTTGCGCGAATATGGTCGCTCATTTGATTTTCTGGTTGAAACCAATAATGGCACAATGCTGGAAGTGCAGGGCCAAACCACCGGCGCCTATGCCATTACCCGTTTTATCAATGTTGATGGTGTTCAGGCCAGAGCTGCGCAATTACAGGCGCAAAATAATGAACTGAGCGATACGCTGACAATGCTGCATGCATTGCTGAACCGTCTGGATCAGACCGTGTGGACACGCGACGTCTACGGGCGTCTGAACTGGGCAAACAATGCCTATGTGCAGGCCGTGGGTGGCAATGATCTGGAACAGGTGCTGCAAGAAGGGCGTGAATTGCTCGGCGAACAGGCACGCCAGAAGATCGAGCGCGAGCGGGTTCTGTCCAATGATCCGTCTGCGGTATTGAGCCATCAGCCTGATATGGTGCAGGCCAATTTGCAGCTAAGCCAACCGGTATCATCTATCGCAACCTTTCGCGATCGCTTGGCAACTGTTATTGCCGGTGACCGGCATATGCTGGATGTGGCTGAGGTTTCCTGCTCGGCAGGTTCTGCCGGTTTTGCTGCCAATATGAGCGATCTGGAACAGGTTAAAGCAGAGTTGCAGCGCACATTACGCAGCCATGCTGAAACACTGGATCAGCTCTCGACTGCCGTGGCAATTTTCGATCCGGAAATGAAGCTGCAATTTTTCAATCAGGCTTTCGCCAAATTATGGTCGCTCGACATTGCCTATCTGGAAAGCCATCCGAGCAATGCAATGGTGTTTGACGGTTTGCGCAGTGATGGCAAATTGCCGGAGCAGCCTGAATGGCGACGTTGGAAAGAATCCATGCTGTCGGCCTATCGTGCCGTTGATCCGCAGGAGCATTGGTGGCACCTGCCGGACAGCCGCACATTACGTGTGGTGGCTAATCCGCATCCGCAAGGCGGGGTAACCTGGTTCTTCGAGAATATGACCGAGAAATTCGATCTTGAGAGCCGGTATAATACCCTGATGAAAGTGCAGGGTGAAACTCTGGATCACCTTGCCGAAGGTGTGGCGGTATTTGGAGCAGACGGCCGTATTCGCTTGTCCAATCCGGCTTTTGCCGAACTGTGGTCAGTACCAGCCGCAATGGCGGTTGAAGGCACCCATATTTCCGTCATCCGTAAACTATGTGCCAAACTCACTGATGACCGCCATTGGGATGAGTTCGTGTCTGCGGTCACCGGTTTTGCCGATAAGCGTGAGGCCACGCAGGGGCAGGCTGAGCTCAGCAATGGCACAATCTTGTCTTATGCTGTTGTGCCATTGCCTAAAGGCCAGATGATGCTGACCTTTGTTGATGTGTCAGATACTGTGCATGTGGAACGCGCGCTGAAAGACAAGAATGAAGCGCTGGAGCTTGCGGATCAGATCAAAAATGATTTCGTTCAGCATGTGTCTTATGAGCTGCGCTCGCCGCTAACCAATATTATCGGCTTTACTGAATTGTTGCAGACACCGGGCTTTGGTGAATTGAACAATCGCCAGCGTGAATATCTTGAGCATATCAGCACATCATCACTCACATTGCTGACCATTGTGAATGATATTCTTGATCTCGCAACAGTGGATGCGGGCATTATGGAGCTCGATGTCAGTGATGTACCGGTGCGTGAGGCTGTCACTGCTGCCAGTGATCGTGTTGCCGACCGGCTGCGTGAGCATAATATCGACCTTGCGGTTAATATTGACAGTGAGATCAGAAGTTTCCGTGGTGATGCCAATCGCGTTCATCAGGTGCTGTTTAATATTTTGAGCAATGCTGCCAATTATGCGCCGGAAGGCTCGCAAATCAGCCTTACCGCACATCTGGATAGTGATCACATTCTGTTCAGTGTTCATGATGATGGTCCGGGCATGCCCAAAGAAGTGCTGGATACCGTGTTTAAACGCTTTCAGTCGCATAGCAATGGTGGTCGCCGTCGCGGCGCTGGGCTTGGTTTGTCGCTGGTTAAAAGCTTCGTGGAGTTGCATGGCGGTACGGTGGATATCCGCACGATGCCAAATTCAGGCACCACGGTTATGGCGAGATTTCCGATCGAGGCACGCCTCTATCGCGCTGCTGCGGAATAAGTCCGGGTGTGTTATAGCCCATCGTGTAAAACACATTTTGACACCGTGCTTCTCTCGTTCTGAAGTGCGGTGTTTTTAATAACGGAATCTGTAATGGCTGATGATCAGGACAGCAGCACCCTCTATACGGTAGAGCTGGTGTTGGAAAATGAAGCGGAGATGGTCCGTTTTGCTGAAGATATTGCTCTGGCACTGGCCAAAGGCGATCTGGTGACCTTAAAAGGGGATCTTGGTGCCGGCAAATCCACTTTGGCGCGCGCGGTGATCCGCACGCTGGCCGATGATGATTTGTATGAGGTTCCAAGCCCTACTTTCACGCTGGTGCAGACCTATCCGGAGCTCCGCATGCCGGTTGCTCATGCTGATCTTTACCGCCTGTCTTCACCTGAAGAGCTGGATGAACTGGGGCTGGATGAAGCACTGGAAACCGGCGCTGTTCTGGTTGAATGGCCGCAGCAGGGCGAAGGGGTTTTGCCGGATGCAACAATTGCCATCAGTATTGATCATCACGGAGACGGCCGTAAACTCCTGATGGAGGTAACAGCCAAAGCTGCGCGACGGATTTCCCGCTCATTGGGTATCCGTAACTTTTTGAATAAATCACGGCGTATCAATGCCAGCCGCCGGTATTTGCTGGGCGATGCTTCGCCGCGTGGTTATGAGTTGATTGCCAGCGCCGGTACAAGTGAAATTTTAATGAATGCACCGGCAATGCCCTATGATCCGCCGGTTAAAGACGGGCGCGCCTACCGCCAGATTGCCCATCTTGCAGAAAATATGGATGCCTTTGTGGCGTTGGATGGCTTGTTACGCGAGAAGGGGTTCCGGGCACCGGAGATTTTAGCATTGAACCTTGATCGCGGCTTTTTGCTGATGGAGCATTTAGGCAGTGAGGGCGTGCTGGATGCTGAGGGGCAGCCGATCGCAGAACGTTATGAGGCGGCAGCGCGGATGCTGGCGCATCTGCATCAGCATCAGTGGCCGCAGATAATTGCAGTGAGTAAGGAGCGCGAGCATGTGCTGCAACGCTTTGATCGCGATGCGATGCTGATTGAGGCTGAGCTGTTGCCGGTATGGTATACACCACATCAGCGCGGGCAGGCTCTTGATGCATCGCAGTTGAAAGCTTTCGAGCAAGCTTGGGACAGCGTGTTTAAGCATCTGGAAACCGCAGAATACAGCCTGCTGATGCGTGATTATCATTCGCCGAATATTTTATGGCAGTCAGATGCAACGGGTATGGACCGGATCGGGATTATTGATTTTCAGGATGCGATGATCGGCCCGTCAAGCTATGATCTGGCATCACTGGCCATGGATGCGCGGGTGACAATTCCAGAAACCCTGCAAGACAATATTGTGGCTGCCTATTGTGATGAACGGCACAAGCTGGATAAGCCCTTTGATGAACAGGCTTTTCTTGCTGCTTATGCGATTATGGCAGCACAACGGAATACTAAAATTCTTGGTATTTTTGTGCGCCTGTACAAGCGCGATGGTAAGCCGGCTTATCTCAAGCATCTGCCGCGTATTCGTGCCTATGTGCAGCGGGCATTACAGCACGAGGCGCTGGCGCCTGTTAAGCAGTGGTATGATGATAATGGTCTGTTGCAGGATTGAGCGCTGATGAGCAATAATCAAAAATCTATTCCTGATCATGCTATGGTACTGGCCGGTGGTCTTGGTACACGCATGCGCCCTTTAACGCTTGATGTGCCTAAGCCGCTGATCTCTGTAGCCGGCAGAACCCTGATTGATCGCGGGCTGGATGCGCTGGTTGCAGCGGGTGTCAAACAGGCGGTGGTCAATGTGCATTATCTGGCTGATCAGCTGGAGGCGCATCTGCAAAACCGCAAAGATCTCACAGTTGTAATTTCTGATGAGCGTGAGCTGCTGTTGGATTCTGCCGGCGGTATTATCAAAGCATTGCCGCAGCTGGGGCAGGCGGCGTTTTATATCCTCAATGCCGATACATTCTGGGTTGATGGGCAAGGCTCTAATTTACAGGCACTGGCACAGTTCTGGGATGAGAGCAAAATGGATATTGCGTTGATGCTGGCAGATAAACATCATGCTACCGGTTATGATGGCCGCGGGGATTTCCATTTGGCAGCAGATGGAAAATTATCCCGTGTTGCGCCAGATCAAAATTCGGATTTTATCTATGCCGGTGCGGCGCTGGTTAATCCAGAATTATTCGCGGGACAAGAGGTTAGTGTTTGTTCTCTCAACCGCTATTTTGATGCCGCAATTGCAGCAGGCAGGCTTTACGGTATGGTGATGCAGGGACATTGGCTGACGGTCGGAACTCCGGAGGCCATCGATGAGGCAGAAGCCGCATTGGGCAAACTTGCTTCCCCAATCATTGCATAAAAAAATAAGCATCTTGGAGATGGATTTATGAGCGAGCGGCGTCCGCGTCTTTATTCCATACCTGCGGGTACGGCCTTTCTGCCGCGCTTTGCCGATGCATTGCTTAATGGCGAGTTGATTGAGGGGTTTGGTGCCGATCGCTCAAATCCGCTGGCGCTTGCCAGCGCCACAATCTATGTGCCGACCCGGCGTGCCGGACGTGCCTTGCGCTCGCTACTGGTCGATAGGAATCCGGCTAACTCAGCATTATTGCCATCTATTCGTCCGCTTGGGGATGTCGAGGAAAGTGCCGCACTGTTTGACAGTGCGGCAGCCGAGTTTTTGCAACTTGCACCACCTATGAGCGAGCCTGAGCGGTTATTGCTGCTTGCACAATTGGTACGGCCGTGGCGTGAAAGCCTGCCATCACATATTCGTGCGCTGTTTGGCACTGAGGATATTGCCATACCGGCCACGACAGCGGATGCAATTTGGCTGGCGCGTGATCTGGTGCGGCTGATGGATCAGGTTGAAACCGAGGGCGCAAGCTGGACTGAGCTCGGGCTGATAGCACCCGATGAGCTCGCCGACTGGTGGCGTGTAACGCTGCAATTTCTGGAAATTGTTACAAGAATCTGGCCTGATGTTTTGCGTGAGCGAAACCGCTCGAATGCGTCGCAACATCGTAACTGGCTGATTGATTTTGAAATCCAGCGGATGATTAAAAATCCGCCACAGGGCCCCGTAATTGTGGCCGGCTCCACCGGTTCTATTCCTGCAACGGCTAAACTCGTTGCCACAATCGCCCGCTTGCCAAAAGGCGCAGTGGTGTTTCCCGGACTTGACCGCGACCTTGATGATAAAGCATGGACGATGCTGAGCGATGGTTTGAACAACCCGTCGACCTATGGTCATCCGCAATATGGTTTGCGTAAACTTCTCGATCATATGCAATGCCGGCGTGAAGATGTGCAGCATCTGGAGGCTGCTGATACGGCTAAGCGTATGCGTGAATATCTGGTGAGTGAAGCGCTGCGGCCTGCTGAAACTACGGATCAATGGGGTTCATTGCGTCTTGACCCGCAAGCCGTGCAGGCTGCCATGCACAATGTATCGCTGATTGAAACGGCTAATGAGCGTGAAGAAGCGCTGGCGGTATCCTTGGCCTTGCGCGAGGCAATTGATGCGCCTGATAAAACAGCTGCATTGGTAACCGTTGACCGTAATCTGGCGCGGCGTGTGGTGTTGGAACTCACGCGATTTGGCATTGATGCCGATGATTCCGGCGGTAAATTGCTGCGTGATATGGATGCCGCGATTTTGCTGCGTCTGCTGATTAAATGTGTGTTTGAGCCGGGCGATCCGGTGGCATTGCTGGCGCTGGCCAAGCATCCGCTGGTACGTCTCGGGCAAAAGCGTGGTGATCTGCGCCGCTCCGCTGAGATGCTGGAGCTGGTAGCGCTGCGCGGTGGCACAGGCAGAGCCGATATTGCCGATCTGCGCGGGTTTCTTGATCGTAAACTGGAAGAAGCCGCAAGCAAGATTTATGCACCGGCTTGGCAGAATAATATTACCGTAACAGAACTGGAACATTTGCATATTTTTTGTGATGCAATGTCAGAAGCTGTGGCACCGCTGACAGATATGATCAAAATTCAGGCGCGTATTGAAGTGCCGCAGATTGTGCGTGCCTGCACGCAGGTTTTGGAAAATCTGGCACGTGATATCGATGGCACGGTGCATCTGCTGTATCAGGGGCAGCAGGGCGAGCAGTTCGGCGCCTTTTTGCGGCAGCTGATTGCTGCAGATACCGGATTGGATTTTCTGCCTGAAGAATGGCCGGATATGCTGGAAGCATTGATGGCCAATGAGATTGTTAAGCCGCATCCGGGCGGGCATCCGCGCGTATTTATCTGGGGCGCGTTGGAAGCACGGTTGCAGACGGTTGATACGGTGGTTATCGGCGGGATTAATGAGGGGATCTGGCCTGCCAAAACCCGCAATGATCCATTTATGTCGCGGCCGATGAAAGGCATGATTGCCCTTGATCCGCCGGAAGTGCGCACCGGTCTGGCTGCCCATGATTTTGCGATGAGTATGGGTATGGAGCAGGTGATATTTTCGCGCTCACAACGCTCTGAAAGCGCGCCGACTGTGCCATCACGCTGGCTGCAACGGCTGGAAACTGTTGTCGGCAAACATGTCACCGCAATGATGCGTAAACGTGGCGGTAAATATCTGCATTGGGCGCGTTTGCTGGATGTTAGCCCCGATGTGCCGTTTGTTTCACGGCCGGAGCCAAAACCACCCGTTGAGGCACGGCCTAAGCGGTTCTCGGTCACAGAGATTGAAACATTGCGCCGTGACCCCTATGCGATCTATGCCAAGAAAATTCTTAAACTACGTGCCCTTGAGCCGCTGATCCGTGATCCTGCAGCGGCAGAGCGCGGAACATTGTTCCACGATATTCTGGCTGAATTTACCCGTCGCAATATTGATCCTGTCAGCCCGCAGGCACCGGAACTGTTGCTGGAGATCGGGCGCGGCGCTTTTACTGACACGGATTTGCCGCCGGAAATTGAAGCCGTATGGTGGCCGCGCTTCACCAGTATGATTCCTGAGTTTTTGGGCTGGGAGCGTGAGCGTGCCCACCAGATACGTGAGCGGCATGCGGAAATTGCTTCAGAGCCTGTGCTTGTGGAGCCGCTCGATATTACTCTGTCAGGCCGTGCCGATCGTATTGATGTGCTGCGTGACGGTACCACGGTTGTTATCGATTACAAGACCGGCTCCACACCATCCGTTCGTCAGGCGCATGTGCTGCTATCGCCGCAATTGGCGCTTGAGGCGGCCTTGTTGCGCCGCGGTGCGTTCAAAGATATCGGCACAAGTGATGCAGAAGATTTGCTCTATGTGCGCCTGCAGGGTGGCGGTCGGGTAAAGCCGGAATCCATTCTGATTTCTGATCGCGGCGCTAGTATTAAAACCGCTGTGCAATTAGGCGAAGAGGCATGGATGCGCCTTGGTGAATTGCTGGCTGAATATAATCGTGAAGAGCAGGGCTACCGCTCCCGCGCTTTACCGTTTCGTGAAAGCGATCTGACCGGCGATTATGATCATCTGGCACGGGTGCTGGAGTGGTCGGCGGGTGGTAGTGATGCCGATGGTTCAGTAAGCGGAGATGCAGAATGAAACTGAAACTGATCATCCCGCAGGAAACCATAGATGCGCAGACACGGGCAGCCAATCCGCAGGATTCAGTCTGGGTGTCTGCCAATGCCGGTTCCGGCAAAACCCATGTGCTGACAGAGCGCGTTATCCGGCTGTTGCTGGAGGGTACAAATCCGTCGAAAATTCTGTGCCTGACTTATACCAAGGCTGCTGCCGCTGTGATGCAGAACCGCGTTTTCATGCGCCTTTCAGAATGGGCGGTGCTGGATGATGCAGGATTGAGCGAAAAGCTCGAACTGTTAGAAAAGCGCAAGCCTGATGCCATTCGTCTGGAAATTGCGCGTCGTTTGTTCGCGCGTGCATTGGAAACGCCGGGCGGGCTGAAAATTCAGACCATCCACGCTTTTTGTGAATCGATCCTGCATCAGTTTCCGCTTGAGGCCAATATTGCCGGCCATTTTGAGATGCTCGATGATATGATGCAGACTGCGCTGGTTGGCGAAGCCCGCCGGCAATTGCTCGAAGTGGCCTCTACCTCTGCCTATGCCGGTCTGGCTGAGGCCTTTGCCACTGTGCTCGAAACGGCCGGTGAAATGGGGCTTGAGACATTGCTCGATGAGGCAGTATCCAAACGACATGCACTGCATGAGTTTATCCGCCAAACCGGTGTGGCAGAAGCGCGTCAGGAAATTTTCTATCGTACATTTGGTTTCGACCCGGATGAAACGGAGGCGGATATTCTTGCCGGCCTTTGGCCCGTTAGCGAGTTTTCATCAGCCACCTTTGATGCGGTGATGAATTTACGCAAACCCGCAGCACGCGCGCAAGATATTGTGCTGCAATTGCGTATGATCAGGCCTGAGACTACCCCTGCGCAATTGCAGGATATTTTGCGAAAATCTTTTCTGAAAGCAACGGGTGATCCGAAAGCCGGATCATGGGTGGCAACCGCAGCGGTTAAAGCCGAATTGCCGGATTTTGAAGAAGATTTTAATCGTGTCGCTGCGCGTATTCACGCCGGACTTGACCGGCTGAAAATGCTGAAACTTATCCGGCTTAATCTTGCAGCCTTTGTGCTGATTGATGATCTGTTGTCGCGCTATGAGAAGATGAAACGCAATCGCGGACTACTCGATTTTGATGACCTGATCAACCGCACTGTTTCTCTGCTTGCCCGCGAGGGGGCTGGCATGTGGGTGCAGTATAAGCTTGACCGTGGGATTGATCATATTCTGGTCGATGAAGCACAGGATACCAGCCCCGAGCAATGGCGCGTGATCAATATGTTGTCAGCGGAATTTTTCTCCGGTTCCGGTCAGCGTGATGTGCGCCGTACATTGTTTGCGGTGGGCGATGAAAAGCAATCAATCTATTCGTTTCAGGGCGCACGGCCTGAGGATTTTGCCGCAACCGGAAAAACGGTTGCGCGCATGGCCGAGCGTGCGGAGCTGAGCTTTGAAAAGGTCAGCCTTAATTTCTCTTTCCGATCAACACCTGATGTGTTGTCAGCAGTGGATACGGTATTTTCACGGCAAGAGGCATTTCGTGGCTTGGGCATTGAGCCGCAACCCACCATTCATTCTGCCATCCGTTCAGGAGATGCCGGTGAGGTAGAAATCTGGGATATTCTGACACCAGAAAAAGCTGAGGAAGAAGAGGATTGGCGCACGCCGATCGATCAGCTGCCTGCACCGGCGGTTAAGCTTGCCGAGCAGATTGCCTCAACCATCCGCCATTGGCTGGATAATGACGAGCTGATTCCGGGTAAATCGCGGCGTATGGAGCCGCGCGATATTATGGTGCTGGTACGCAAGCGTGATCAGTTCATGCCTGCACTATCGCGTGCGTTGAAAAATCGCGGTGTACCGGTGGCTGGTGCCGACCGACTGCGTCTGACCAGCCATATCGGTATTAAAGATCTGATGGCGGTGGGGCGCTTTGTGCTGCAACCGGCAGATGATTTGTCATTGGCCAGCGTGTTGAAAAGTCCGCTCTTTGGTCTGAATGAAGAGCAGCTTTACCGGTTGGCGCAACCGCGTGCTGTACGGCAAACGATTTATGCGGCTATGGAGCAGCTGGGCGCTGGTACAGAGCCGGATGCAGCGGCATGGCAGGCTTTGTATCTGAAATTACGCCGCTGGCGCAATATGGCCGACAATATGCCGGTTTTCGAGTTTTATTCCCGTATTCTCGGGCAGGATGGCGGACGGCGTAAATTATTGGCGCGGCTGGGGCCTGAAGCCGGCGATGTGATTGACGAATTTCAAAATTATGCTCTGGCTATGGAGCGCAGCGGTTTGCCAGGCTTGCAGGCCTTTTTGGAAACACTGGAAGCAGCAGCACCCGAAATTAAACGCGAACTTGACCAGAACCGTGATGAGGTTCGTATTATGACCGTGCATGCCTCCAAAGGTCTTGAGGCTGCAGTGGTCTTTATGGTCGATCCCGGTAATGCTGCGTGGTCTGCGGGCCGCGCACCCAAACTGCTGGCCTTTGAGATGCAGGAACCTGATGGTTATCAGGGCAAGGGCTTTCTTTGGCAGCCAAATAAGGATTATGGCACCGGTTTCACCGCAGAATTGCTGGAGGGGCTTAAAACCCGCTCTGAGGAGGAATATCGCCGTCTGCTTTATGTGGGCATGACACGTGCCGAGGATCGTTTGATCCTGTGCGGGTATCGCGGTGAGCGTGAGAGCGAAAACACTTGGTTAAGACTGGCTGCCGATGGTTTAGGCGATGAGGCAGTGGCTTTTGATCATCCGGTAGACGGTGTCAGCGCACGGCGCTATCGCAAAACGGCGCTCGGTACTGTGGAAATACAGGAAGCTGATATACCCGATGAGGCAGAATATCCGCCACTGCCGGAGCGCTATCGTCAGGTTTTGCAACCGGAGCCCGGTTTGCCCCGCCCGTTAACGCCATCTGGTGCGTCTGCGCTGATTGAGGCTGATACTGAGTTGCCTTTGCGCAGCGGCTCCCCTGTTCTTGAGACTGCAGAGGCCAATGCTGATGATTCCGGCAGGCAGTTTGGCCTGCGACGTGGTATTGTTATGCACACATTGCTCCAGCGTTTGCCGGATATTGCACCAGATCAGCGTGAACCACTGGCACGGCGCTATCTGAATATTGCCGGTGCGCAATGGAGTGCGGCGCAGCGTCAGAAAGCGCTGGATTCGGTGATGGCGATTTTTAATGATCCGCAATTTGCACCGGTATTTTCAACGGCCTCACAGGCTGAAGTCGCCTTGATGGGCAAACTGGAGCTGCGTGGCAAGTTACAGGCAGTTTCGGGGCAGATTGATCGCATCTGCATTGAGCCTGATCGGGTTTTGATTGTGGATTATAAAACCAACCGGCCTCCGGCACGTAATGTCGAAGAGGTGCCGCCTGCTTATGTAACGCAGCTTGCGCTTTATCGCGCGCTGGTCGCGCCGCTTTATCCGGATAAACGGGTAGAGGCCGCGCTGTTATTCAGTGAGGGGCCATATCTGATTACCCTGCCTGAGACGCTGATGGAGCAGGCGCTGACTATGCTGGGCAAAGCGGCCGTAACTTCCGATGTAAGTCAGAGTGATGAAAACCATATTGACCTTTCATCATAATGACACCACATATGAGCTAATAATTGCATTCATAGCCGGTCATGACCGGTGTAACGAAAAGAGGAAACCCGATGGCGACCGTTACAATCAATAACAGCAACTTCGAATCCGATGTTTTGAAATCAGCGGAACCTGTTGTGGTGGATTTTTGGGCCGAATGGTGCGGTCCGTGTAAAATGATTGCACCGGCACTGGAAGAAATTGCGACAGAAATGGCCGGTCAGGTGAAAATCGCCAAGGTCAATATTGACGAAAATCCAGAACTTGCTGCCCAATATGGTGTGCGTTCAATTCCGACGTTGCTGCTGTTCAAAAATGGTGAAATCGCTGCCAATATGGTTGGCGCAGCACCAAAAAGCCGCTTGGCTGACTGGATCAAAGCATCATCTTAATTCAGGTGTGAATTAGATAGTAAAAAGCCCGCATAGCTGAACTATGCGGGCTTTTTGTCGTCATTATTGCAGTTTATTGCGGTGGGGTTTTATTGACCGCCAGCACATCGCCTGCCAGATACAGCGAGCCGCCGATTAGAATGCGCGGGGCAATTGTATCGTCTTTGGTTAGTTCCTGAATGGCTTTTAGCCCATCCGTCACACTGGCAACCGGCACTGCGGTTAAACCGGCACGACGTGCCGCGTCAGCCAGAGTTTCATGATCAATGCCTGCATCGCTGGAGCTGATGGCAACGGTAAAGACCCGCTTTGCCATGCCAGCAAAGGCTTCAAAATAGCCAACCGGATCTTTGGTATTTATCATACCGGTAATCATATACAACACACGCGGATCACGGTCTTCAAGCTCGGCTAAGGCCTCAGCGATAACCAAGCCTGCGCCCGGATTATGGCCGCCATCAAGCCAGATTTCAGCTTTTTCCGGTGCGTGGCGAATAAGCTCACCTTGCGTCAGCCGCTGCATGCGAGCAGGCCAGCTAACATTGGTCATCGCCTGTTCCACAGCCTGATCGCTTAAAGCAAAACCGGCCTCGCGCACAGCTTTGATCGCGGCGCTGGCATTGGCAATCTGGTGGCGTCCAAGCAGGCGCGGCAAGGGAAGGTCAATCAACCCGCTTTCATCCTGATAGACCATACGACCATGTTCTTGATAGGCAACAAAATCCTGACCGAAAACACTGACCGGACAATGCAGCCGGTCGGCAATATCAATAATGACCTGTCGCGCATCATCACTGCTCTGGAAGCCGATAACCACAGGGCAGCCACGCTTGATAATGCCGGCTTTTTCTGCAGCAATGATTTCCACCTGATCACCGAGATAGGACTGATGATCGAGCGACACGGGCATGATCAGTGAAACGGCAGGTTTGGTAATCACATTGGTGGCGTCAAATCTGCCGCCAAGGCCAACCTCAAGGATCACAGCATCGGCAGGATGCTCGGCAAAAAGCACAAAAGTAACCGCAGTCAGCAGCTCAAAAACGGTGATCATATGCTCACCATTCGCTTTTGTTACCCGCTCTACAGCATCAGAAAGTGTTGCATCATCAACCAGCTGACCGGTTTCGCCTTTGCGGCCAATCCGGTAGCGCTCGTGCCAGTTCACCAGATGCGGCGAGGTATGCACATGCACCGCCAGACCTTGGGCCTCAAGCAGGGCACGGGCAAAGGCCGTTGCAGAGCCTTTACCATTGGTGCCTGCAATATGAATAATTGGCGGCAGTCTGTCTTGCGGGTTACCGAGATCTGCCAGCAGCCGGCCAATGCGCTCCAGCGAAAGGTCAAAGCCTTTGGGATGTTTTTCCAAAAGCCGCTCAATCCTCTCGGAGGCGGTCTGGCCGGTATGCTGTGTCATAATGCTGATCTTTTAAGCTTTGGCTGGTGCGGTTTCAGCCTGTGGTTCTGCCACGATTTTAGCAACAGTTGCTGGCTTGTTCATCATGATTTTGAGAATGCGTGAGACTGTTTCTTTCATCTCAAGACGCGAAACCACCATGTCGATCATGCCGTGATCAAGCAGGTATTCCGCACTCTGAAAACCTTCGGGCAGCTTTTCACGGATCGTCTGTTCAATCACGCGTGCACCGGCAAAACCAATCATTGTGCCGGGCTCGGCAATATGAATATCGCCAAGCATTGCATAAGATGCGGTCACACCACCAAAAGTTGGGTTGGTGAGCACAACAATATAAGGCAGGCCTGCTTCTTTCAGCATTTCCACGGCAACAGTGGTGCGCGGCATCTGCATCAGCGACAGGATACCTTCCTGCATACGTGCGCCTCCAGAAGCGGTAAACAGAACCAGCGGGCGGTGCTGTGCAATTGCTGTTTCAGCGGCTTTAACAATCGCATCACCGGCAGCCATACCAAGCGAACCGCCCATAAAGGCAAAGTCCTGCACAGTGGCTACAATCGGCAGACCTTCAATCGTACCAAGCGCATTGATGATACAGTCATCCTGGCCTGTACGGTTACGATAGTCCTTCAAACGATCAATATATTTCTTTTCGTCGCGGAACTTCAGCGGATCAATCGCAACTTTCGGATTTTCCAGTACTTCATATTTGCCGTCATCAAAAAAGAAGCGCAGACGGTCTTTGGCCGGAATACGCATATGATGACCGGAAGCAGGGATAACCCACTGATTGCTTTCCAGATCTTTATGAAAGACCATTTCACCGGTTGACGGGTCCTTGATCCAGAGATTCTCCGGCATATCCCGACGCCCCAGCATGGAGTTGAGCTTCGGGCGGACATAATTCGTAATCCAGTTCATATGGGCTTTCCGTTGTTCTCAATCTTGAAAATCTTTGTATCTCAGGCCGAAACACAAAGAATGCCGGACTTATCCGGCAGCTTTAATTTGTTATTTTACCCTGCTTATTGGGCAGGAGCAAGGCGGCTTGTGCGCCGAGCCGATTAACGGGCGCTGCGCACACCAGATGCAAGCTCGCGCACAACAGCACTGGCAGCAGCAACCGGATCACCCTGAATGTTGTTATCTGCATCTAACGTTGCGGCAATAGCGGCCACAATTGCCGAGCCGACAACCACACCATCAGCCGAGGAGCCAATGGCTTTCGCCTGCTCTGCGGTGCGCACACCAAAGCCGACACAAACCGGCAGCGGGGTAAAGCTTTTGATGCGAGCAACCGCTTCACTGACCTGTGTTGTATCAGCCAGCGCCGAGCCGGTAATCCCGTTCATTGAGACGTAATACACGAAGCCGGAGGTGTTTTCGAGTACCTTTGGCAGGCGTTTGGCATCGGTAGTCGGCGTTGCCAGGCGAATAAAGTTAATTCCGGCTTTTAGCGCAGGAATGCACAATTCATCATCCATTTCCGGCGGCAGATCAACCACGATCAACCCGTCAATACCGGCATCAAGCGCTTCTTCAAGAAATCGCTCCACACCGTAAACATAGATCGGATTGTAATAGCCCATTAATACAATCGGCGTTGTATCATCGGTTAGGCGGAAATCACGCACCATCGCCAAGGCTTTTGGCAGGGTCTGGCCATTATGCAGCGCACGCAGTGCCGCAGCCTGAATGGCGGGGCCGTCAGCCATCGGATCGGAAAATGCCATGCCGATTTCAATCACATCGGCACCGGCTTGTGGCAATGCTTTCATAATATCAAGCGAAGTTTGGTAATCCGGATCGCCACCCATGAAATAGGTAACCAAGGCCGGGCGACCCTCAGCGCGAAGTTTCGCGAATTTCTCATCCATACGTGTTGTCATGATTACATTTCCATTCCGAGAATTTCGCCAACCGTATGTACGTCTTTGTCACCGCGACCGGAGAGATTGACGATCACGATCTGATCCTGATCCATCTCCGGAGCCAGTTTCAAGGCTTGCGCAATGGCATGCGAGGATTCCAATGCCGGAATAATACCTTCGGTGCGTGTGGTAATCTGGAAAGCATCCAGCGCTTCATCATCAAGAACAGGCACATAATCAACGCGGCCGGTATCTTTGAGCCATGAATGTTCAGGCCCCACACCTGGATAATCAAGACCGGCTGAGACCGAATGACCTTCGAGAATCTGGCCGTCAGCATCTTGCATCAGATAGGTGCGGTTGCCATGCAATACCCCGGGGCGACCGGCATTCATTGAGGCGCAATGTTCATCACCATCCAGACCGCGGCCACCGGCTTCAACGCCATAGATTTTCACCGATGTATCATCAAGGAAAGAATGGAACAGCCCGATTGCATTGGAGCCGCCGCCAACAGCTGCCACAATCGCATCCGGCAACCGGCCTTCACGCTCGATGATCTGCTCGCGTGCTTCAGTGCCGATGACGGATTGAAAATCGCGGACCATTTCCGGATAAGGATGCGGGCCGGCTGCTGTGCCGATCAGGTAATATGTATCATCCACATTGGTGACCCAGTCACGCAAGGCTTCATTCATTGCATCTTTCAGTGTGCCGTTGCCAGCCGTTACGGCATTGACCTTGGCACCCAGCAGTTTCATGCGGAAAACATTTGGCTTTTGGCGCTCCACATCGGTTGCGCCCATATACACCACGCAAGGCAGGCCGAAACGTGCTGCAACGGTAGCGGAAGCTACACCATGCTGGCCGGCGCCGGTTTCCGCAATGATACGGGTTTTGCCCATGCGCTTGGCAAGCAAAATCTGGCCAAGGCAATTGTTGATTTTATGGCTGCCGGTATGGTTCAGGTCTTCGCGTTTGAAATAGATTTTCGCGCCTTTTTTGCCATTGGCTTTGCCACCCTTTGCTGCCGCCTGTTCGCGCACATAACGGGTCAGGCCTTCAGCATAATAGAGCTTGGAAGGGCGACCGGCATAATGTGTGGAAAGTGCCTGCAATTCCGCTTTGAATTCAGGATCGTCTTTTGCAGTAGCATAGGCTTCCTGTAGTTCAAGGATCAGCGGCATCAGTGTTTCAGCGACAAAGCGGCCGCCGTAAATGCCAAACATGCCGTCTTCATTCGGCCCGGTTTTAAAGGAGTTGAGCTCGCTCGACATGATGCACGCTTCCGATCTTGTTATTTATTTTTTTATCCGCTTAAGCGGTTTTATTGGTGTTTTTGATTTGTTGCAAAGCCGCAAAAAACGCATCAATCAGTTTGACGTCTTTCTTGCCGGGCTCGCTCTCAACACCTGATGAAATGTCGATAGCAAAGCTGCCTGTTTTGGCAAGGGCTTGCACAATATTTCCTGCGTTAAGGCCGCCGGAAAGCATATAATTTCCAAACTCTGCACGATCTTTCAGCAAATCCCAGTCAAAACTAACACCGTTACCACCCGGTAATTCTGAGCGTTCCGGTGCTTTTGCATCAAACAAAAACCGGTCCGCAATGCCTTGATAGGACAAAACAGCATCAAAATCACTGTTGTCGCGGATGGAAAATGCTTTAATGACAGGCAGGTCATAGCGTTGCTTAATCTGCATCACGCGTTCTGGTGTTTCTTTGCCGTGAAGTTGCAAAATATCCGGCTGCAAAACGGAAACAATCTGATCCAGCTGCGCATCATCGGCATTGACGGTTACGGCCACAATTTGTGCTTTGCCGCGTGCAGGTGTTGCCAGTGCAAAGGCTTGCGCAGCATCAACATGGCGCGGGCTCTTGGGAAAAAAGATGAAGCCGATATGGCTGGCGCCATTATTAAGCACGGCTTCTACAGCTTCCGGCGTTTTCAGGCCGCAGATTTTAACGTGTAATGAAGAAGACATCAGATATTTCAGACCATTTAATATTGAAATGCACTGTAGCGCGTTAAAACTCTCAGGAACAGTTTAAACCACCGCTGCTGTAAATGAAATGGCATGCAAGGCACTGCCATTGCGCTTCAGCCATGCGCGGGAGGCAGCAGTGTCAGGGCAGAGCCTTGTGCATAAAGCCCAGAAATCAGGGCCGTGATTCATTTGTAAAAGATGTGCCACCTCATGAGCGACCAGATAATTAATCACATTGGCCGGCGCCATCATGATTCGCCACGAAAACGACAGGTCACCTTTGGAGGTGCATGAACCCCAGCGGCTGGTGGTATCTTTAAAACGAACAGACTGCGCAGGCTTGCCAATACGGTTGGTATGCACCAATACCAGCCCGTTAATGTCGGTTTTTGCCAGTTTCTTTAAGTAATCAGCAATGCGGCGTCCCAGATGCTGGGCATCACCATGAACGATCAGGATCGGTTCATAATTGTCATCGTGATCCTGACGCGTGGTGCCGCGCTTTTCCGGCAGATGCACAATCCGGTGCGGTATCCCGCGAATAGCAATCTGGCTGCCTGCGATGAGCGGCAGGGTTTCAGGAACTTTTCCAATCTGCATTTCGATCCAGCCGTGATGGCGGGCAATAAACAGATCCAGTTCACGCTGCGGTAATCTGGGTGGAATGGTTACGCGGATAGCTTTACCGCCGGTTTCAATACGCAATGTCAGACGTTTTGCCCGCGGGTTTTCCCAGACTTTAAGCGGCAGGTTGCGACCGGCCACACTGTATTCCTGTTCAGAGCGCAGGGCTTTAAGACCGCTTTGCACTTTTGCAGGCAGTTTTATTTTGCTCTGCGTTTTAGCAGGCGGGTCTTTTTTAGCCGGTTTTTTAAGCGGTGGCTTGCGGAACAGAGACAGGATCATGGCGGGATCATAAGTGATTCGTAGTTGAGAGCGGTAGTCAGCAAAACAAAAGGGCGCATCACAGATGCGCCCTTTTTATCAGAAGTAACCGAACTGGTTACAGATTGATAACGTCGTCGTTGGAGCTCACCTGATTACTGCTTTTGCGGCGCTCGTTCATGAAGCGGTCAAACTCTTCACGGTCACGGGCACGGCGCAATTCACGTATATGGGTTTCAAACTCGGCACGTGCTTCATCAAGCTTGTGGCGTTCTTCGTTGAGGCGCTGCATTTCTGCATCACGCCAGTCGTCGAAAGCACTATTGCCTGTGGAAGCGGAACCACCGGTAAAGCGTGAGAAATCCTGTGTTTTACGGCGGCATTTACCAACAAAATCATCAGTTGCCTGATTGATATCGCGTTTTACGCCGGGCAGGCGGTTGCCCCATAGAATATAAGCGAGCATGGCAAGGCCAAGTGGCCAGAAAAAAACAAAGCCGAGGACCATCAAAGCAATTGTTGCCGGTGTCCAGGCTGGGCGGATCAATGCGGATGTGTTCATAGATTGGCTCCGTAGATTAGGACAGCTTCAGAAAAAAGTGGAAACCGGTCTCCGTTCGAAACTGCATTACAACAAAGAGATAGAGAGGTTTTATGCCTCATGGAAAAATGAAACACTCTATCGCGATAATCCTGCTGATTATCGGTTGCTAAATAGGTGGGGTTTGTTGTCACCGGATTCAAGAAAACCCCTGCAAAATAAGGGTTTCCATAGGCTTTTTAACTGGGGTTTTATCTGGATCAGCGCTGATTTTTAAGGTTTTTCAACTGTTTAATTCTCATCGTTTTTTGGAAAAATATTCAAGCCCAGCTACAACCAGACCGGCAATCAGTGCCCAAAATGCGGAACCAATGCCCAAAATCACAATGCCGGACGCCGTAACTGCATAGGTTATAATGGCGGCGAAACGCTCGTCTTCTTTTTTCAAGGCCAGCGATAATGCATTGATAAAAGGGCCGATCAGACCAAGACCGGCAATCAACATGATCAATGCGGGCGGCAATACCGCAAACACCGCCACCAGAGACGCGCCAAAAATTGCGAAAATCACGTAAAAAAAAGCGTAAAACGGACCCGTAAGCCAGCGTTGTTTCGGGTCCGGATGCACATCAGGGCCGGTACAGATTGCGGCTGATATTGCTGCCATATTGCTGGTAGAAGCGCCAAATGGCGCCGTCAACAAAGACATCAATCCGGTCATTTTCAGGCAGGCGGCTGTTGGCGGCTCATAGCCTGCGGCACGTAGCACTGCAAAACCGGGCAAGTTCTGTGAGGCCATAGTTACCAGATAGAGCGGCAATGCCAGACCGACCATAGCCTGCACTGTGAATTTCGGCATAATCAGCGCGAGTGTGGATAATTCAGGTGTTGGCAGATTGTCAGCGCGCCCGAGAGCAAGCGCAAATATCACACCACCTATCAGAACGCTGATCACTGCCAGCGCCGGATTATACAAGCGGATGATCAAAAACAGCGCAATCAGCGGCAGCACCAGCAGCGGATCAAGTGACAGGGTTTTGGCAGCATTGATCACAAAGGCCGACAGCACACCCGCCAGCATGCCGGAGGCAATAGAGGCCGGAATACGCTCTACAAAACGCGCAACCGGCTTGATCAGTCCGGTAATAATCAGCGCTATTGCTGTGACGATGAAAGCGCCAACGGCTTCTTGCATATTAAAGCCGACACTGGCACCGATCAGTGCCAGCCCCGGCGTCGACCATGCGGCGATAATCGGCATGCGGTAGCGCCAGCTTAAAAAACCGGAAGCAACTGCGAGCGCCAGACAAAGTGCCGTAACCCAGCTCGCAGTTTGCGCCTGAGTGGCGCCAAGCGCTGTGGCTGCGGCAATAATCAGTGCTAAAGTACCGCCAAAACCGACAAATGCCGCAACTGCAGCCGATGCTATCACCGATGGTCGCATAATCCCCCCTTACAGATCAGGCTGTTTTGTTTGAAAATTTGAGACCATTGTTTCAACACTACGTGTAAGCAGATCCAGATCTTGCTGGCGTGATAAACGATGATCACCATCACGGATCAGGGTCAGCGTCACATTATCAACAGGGAGATGTTCAACCAGCTTTAAGGCGTGGTTATAGGGCACATCCGGATCTTCCATCCCTTGCAGAATATGCACAGGGCAGCCGGTTTCAATAATGCCGGTCAGAACCTGATTTTTACGCCCGTCTTCAAGCAAGTTCTTGGTGTAAATATAAGGGTGCGGAGAATAGTCTGACGGCTCTTCAAAATAACCTTTTGTTGCCAGCTGCGATTTCTGGTCTTCGCTTAACGTTGGCTCTATCAGGCTTTGTGTGAAATCCGGTGCCGGTGCCAGCAGGATAAGCCCCGCGGGTTTTTCACCGCTTTTTATGAGTTCCTGCGCCATGCGCAAAGCCAGCCATCCGCCCATCGACGAGCCGATGAGAATTTGTGGCCCCTTAGTAAACTTGCGATAAACCGCAAGGCTCTGTTCAAGCCAGAGCGAGATGGTGCCGTCTTTGAAATCACCACCAGAAAGCCCGTGGCCGGAATAGTCAAACCGCAGCATGGCATGAGTATGATCCGCTGCCCATTGATCAAGATGCTGCGCCTTGCCACCAAACATGTCCGAGCAATAACCGCCAAGCCAGACAAGGCCGGGTGATTTTTCACCTTTTCTAACCCGCAGGGCAATTTCAGTGCCGTTTACGTTCAGAAATTCGGCGGTTTCATTGCTCATCGGGCACTCCTTGATATGTATCGCATTTTATTGTCAGCGTTATAATAGATCGCGTTAAGCTATAAACTTGAAATTTTATCCGGCAATCCTCATCTTAATGTATAAGGGCAGTTCTGCGGATTTGTCGCGTTAGAAATCAAACATAAATAAATCTGCAGCGCAAAGCCGGATATATGCGCAATTTACTGCACGGATATTACCCTGAGGGGGTGATTTGCGTTTTAAAAGATGCTATTGACTTGCGCGCTGCACTAAGGTCATGCATTGGCTTAATGCGCAGTTGCGTGTATTGCTGCCCTTGCAGGCGGTAAGATTAATCGCACATCTTTAATAATTCGAGGAGAATACGACCATTCGCCGACCGTTCAGAGCGACGCCGGTCCAGAAAGACGGACCGCGCTCCAACCGAGATATCCGGGTTCCCCGGGTCCAGCTTATCGATGCCGAAGGCCAGAATCATGGCACAGTAACGATTCAGGAAGCCATTGCACTCGCTGAAGAAGCGGGTCTGGATCTTGTTGAGATCGTTCCTAATGCCGAACCGCCGGTCTGTAAGATCGTCGATCTTGGCAAGCTGAAGTATCAGAACCAGAAAAAAGCTGCCGAAGCGCGCAAGAAGCAAAAGACGGTTGAGATCAAAGAGCTCAAAATGCGTCCTAACATCGACGATCACGATTATGATGTGAAGTTGAAGGCTGCAGGACGTTTCTTTGAAGACGGAGATAAGGTCAAAGTTACTTTGCGTTTCCGTGGCCGTGAAATGGCGCATCAGGAACTTGGCATGAAGCTGTTGCAGCGTGTTAAGGAAGATACTGCGGAAATCGCTAAGGTTGAAGCAGAGCCGAAGCTTGAAGGCCGTCAGATGATGATGGTACTCGCTCCGCGCTGATTCTGATCAGTAATATTCATTGAAATGCGTATGTGCGATCTTGCACGGCGCATTTCGTGAGTGTTTTGAGATTATAAAGTGAAATGGCCGCCTACGGGCGGCTTTTTATTGAGTGTGAGAGTTGCTTTTTGCCGTGATTACGCTTAATGAAACGCTGTTCAAACCGACCGGCAGGGCATGCCGTGGCGGTTTTGTATGCTTTTCGGGCTTTGGTCGGCCTGAAAGTGAAATCGAGATTCCTCTCCGCAGTTGGTAAATGACGGCTCTGAACAAGAGGTGTCGCCTGCCTTCAGGCATGAGAGGGGTTGTAAACAAGGAGTAGCAAAATGCCCAAGATGAAGACCAAATCTGCTGCCAAGAAGCGGTTTAAAATTACCGCAACCGGCAAAGTGATGGCTGCCGCCGCTGGCAAGCGTCACGGTATGATCAAACGTTCAAATAAGTTCCTTCGCGATGCTCGCGGCACCATGGTTCTTTCTGAGCCAGATGCTAAAATCGTAAAGAAATTCTTGCCGAACGGCCTGTAACACCAGTTTCAAGGAGATTATACTATGGCACGTGTTAAACGCGGTGTGACTGCACACGCTAAACATAAAAAAGTCCTGAAGCAGGCTGAAGGTTTCCGCGGTCGTCGTAAGAATACGATCCGCGCTGCTAAAGCTGCTGTCGATCGTTCAAAACAGTATGCTTACCGCGATCGCAAGAACCGCAAGCGCACTTTCCGCGCTCTGTGGATTCAGCGTATCAATGCTGCTGTTCGTCTGCATGGCATTACTTATGGCCGCTTCATCGATGGTCTTGCTAAAGCGAACATCGAAGTTGACCGTAAGGTTCTGTCGGATCTGGCTATTCATGAGCCGGCAGCATTCGGCGCACTGGTTGCATCTGCAAAGACAGCGCTTGAATATCTGAAAGACACAACTCCAAACGCTTTTGAAGCTGCTGTACATTAATCCAGCCGCCTATCCAAAGCTTTTGTGCCAAGGCCGTTAGGCCACGGTTTTTTGGTTGTATTTGGAGAGCCCGCGCTGGTGTATACTGGCGCGGGTTTTCCTTTTTCTAGAGCAGTTTCAGGAAAAGTGGAAATCGGTTTTCTATCCGAAACTGCGTTTAAAAAAATAGATAGAGCGGTTTGCCTGCTTCAATAAAAATGAAAACGCTCTAGTACAATATAAGTCTGAATGTATCGCACGGCAAATTACCAAGGGTCAGAATGATGAACGATCTTGAACAACTTGAACAGGGCATATTGGCACAGATTGCCGCTGCCGGTGATGAACAGGCAATTGAAGCTGTGCGTGTTGCCGTGCTCGGCAAAAAAGGGTCGGTTTCCGAAAAACTGAAATCTTTGGGCTCGATGACGCCTGAAGAACGCCAGACTCAGGGCCCTGCAATCAATGGTCTGAAGAATCGTGTTTCTGATGCGCTGACAACCCGTAAAACCGAGTTGCGCAAAATTGCGGTCGCTGAAAAGCTTGAGCGCGAAACAGTTGATGTAACGCTTCCGGTACGGGCCTCCGCGGCATCACGTGGCCGTATCCACCCGATCTCTCAGGTGATTGACGAAATTACAGCAATTTTTGCCGATATGGGTTTTTCGATTGCCGAAGGGCCGGATGTCGAAACCGATTATTATAACTTCACTGCCCTGAACTTCCCTGAAGGTCATCCGGCGCGTGAAATGCACGATACATTCTTCTTTAATCCGGATGCGAATGGTGAGCGCAAATTGCTGCGCACCCATACATCGCCGGTGCAAGTGCATACGATGGAGCGCTTTGCCCAGATGCGTGCCAAAGACGGCCGTGATGAACCGATCCGTATTGTGATTCCAGGTAAGACCTATCGCATGGATTCCGACGCTACCCATTCACCGATGTTCCATCAGCTGGAAGGTCTGGTTGTCGATAAATCCTCCAATGTTGCCAATATCAAATGGGTGCTTGAAGAGTTCTGCAAAACTTTCTTTGAAGTGCCGTCTGTTAAAATGCGCCTGCGCCCGAGCTTCTTTCCTTTCACTGAGCCGTCAATGGAAGTGGATATCCAGTGCGACCGCTCCGGTGGCAATGTGAAGTTTGGTGAAGGCACCGACTGGCTGGAAATTCTCGGCTGCGGCATGGTGCATCCTAATGTTCTGCGCAATGCCGGCTTTGATCCGGACGTCTATCAGGGCTTTGCATGGGGTATGGGTATCGATCGCATTGCGATGCTGAAATATGGCATGCCGGATTTGCGCGCGTTCTTTGATGCGGATGTGCGCTGGCTCAATCATTATGGTTTCCGTCCCCTCGATCTGCCGACATTGTTCGGCGGTCTGAGCGCGTAAGACAGGATAGGTTTAAACAGATGAAATTCACACTTTCCTGGCTCAAGGATCACCTTGAAACCGATGCGACCCTGGAAGAAATCCTGATTAAGCTGACAGATATTGGTCTGGAAGTGGACGGGGTTGATGATCGCGCGGCGTTTAAAGCTTTTAAAATTGCCAAAGTGCTCAACGCAGTGCCACACCCTGATGCTGATAAGCTGCGCGTTCTGACCGTTGATACCGGTGAGGGCCAGCCGGTGCAGGTTGTGTGCGGGGCACCCAATGCCCGCACAGGTCTGGTCGGTGTGCTCGGCAAGCCTGGCGATTATGTACCGGGTCTTGATGTAACACTGTCCGTTGGTAAAATCCGTGGTGTTGAAAGCTTCGGCATGATGTGTTCCGAGCGCGAGCTGGAACTGTCAGATGAGCATAATGGTATCATTGATCTGCCCGAAGATGCGCCGGTTGGCATGAGCTTTGCCAGCTATATGGGCTTGGATGATCCGATCATTGAAATCGGCCTCACTCCGAACCGCGCTGATTGCACAGGTATCCATGGTATTGCCCGTGATCTGGCGGCCGCTGGTCTTGGCACATTGAAGCGCGATGTGATTGCGCCTGTTCAGGGTAAAGGCGAAACACCGGTTAAAGTTGTTCTTGATCAGGATGCTGACAAACCGTTTTGTACAGGTTTTGCGCTGCGTCTGATCAAGGGTGTTAAAAACGGCCCGAGCCCGAAATGGATGCAGCAGCGTCTGCAGGCAATCGGCTTGCGCCCGATCAATGCGCTGGTTGATATTACCAATTATATGACCTTTGATTATGGCCGCCCGCTGCATGTGTTTGATGCGGCCAAAGTGCAGGGCAACCTCACTGTGCGCCGTGCCAAAGAGGGTGAAACCGTGCTGGCTCTTGATCAGCGTGACTATAAGCTTGGCGAAAATCATTATGTGATTGCTGATGAGAAGGGCGTGGAATCCATTGCCGGTATCATGGGTGGTGAACAGTCCGGTTGCGATGAAAACACCACAGATGTGCTGATTGAATCTGCGCTGTGGGATCCGCGTATGATCGCGCGTACCGGCCGTGAACTTGGCATTATCAGTGATGCACGCTACCGCTTTGAGCGCGGCGTTGATTCACAGATGATGGTGCCCGGTATTGAGCAGGCAACTAGATTGGTGCTTGATCTGTGTGGTGGTGAGCCTGCGCTGGTTGAGAGCGTTGGTTATAAGCCTTACCAGCCGCGCGACATCGTGTTTCCGGTTGCAGAGGTTAAACGCTTGACCGGTATTGAAGTTGCTTATGACGCGGCTGCCGGTATTCTGACCCGCCTTGGTTTCGGTGTGAGTGGTGATGGCAAAGCCACCCTTCAGGTTACAGTGCCATCATGGCGCAATGACGTGGAAGGCAAAGCTGATCTGGTTGAGGAAGTGATGCGTATTTACGGCATCAACCAGATTGAACCTCAGCCATTGCCGAATATGGGTAGTGTTAATACCAAAATTCTCACAACTATGCAGATCCGTACTCGTCTTGCCAAGCGTATGCTGGCAACGCGCGGGATGATGGAAGCGGTAACTTATTCCTTCATTCCTGAAGCACATGCCAAAGCCTTTGGCGGTGGTGCTCGGCAACTGAAACTGGCAAACCCGATTGCAGCTGACATGTCGGATATGCGTCCGAGCCTGTTGCCGGGTCTTCTGAGCGCCGCGCAGCGTAATGCTGACCGTGGTTTTTCTGATCTGGCACTGTTTGAAGTGTCCGGCACCTATGAGGGTGACAAGCCTGAACAACAGCGCCGTGTGGCTGGTGGTATCCGTCGTGGGACTGCCGGTGTTGAAGGCGCTGGTCGCTTTTGGTCCGGCAATGCTGCTACAGTTGGCGTGTTTGATGCGAAGGCCGATGCACTGGCGGTGCTGGAGGCTTGTGGTGCACCTGTAGACCGCCTTCAGATCGAAGCGGGTGGACCATCATGGTATCATCCGGGGCGTTCAGGCACGTTGAAGCTCGGACCTAAAGTGGTGCTTGGTTATTTTGGTGAGTTCCATCCGGATGCACTGGAACTGCTTGATGTTTCAGGCGCGCTATGCGGTTTTGAAGTATTTATTGATGCTATTCCTGAGCCGAAACAGAAAAGCACCTGCACCAAGCCTGCGCTGACATTGTCGCAGTATCAGAGTGTGAAGCGTGATTTTGCTTTTGTGGTGGATGCGGGCGTTGATGCGGCAGCAATTGTGCGTGCAGTGTCGTCAGCCGATAAGAAGCTGATTGCTGGTGCGCAGGTGTTTGACATCTTTACCGGTACCTCACTTGGTGAAGGCAAGAAGTCTGTGGCTGTGGAAGTGCTGTTGCAGCCGCTTGACCGCACACTGACAGATGAAGATCTGGATGCTGTTGGTAAGCGTATTATTGAAAGCGTTACCAAGCAGACCGGCGGCATATTGCGCGGTTGATCCACAAAGCTTTTAAAACTAAAAAACCCGCCATTCCGGCGGGTTTTTAGTTCCGTATATCAAAAGATCAGGCCTGCTTTGTCACAGCCTGCGGCATGGCGCGCATGGCCATCTCAATAATACTTTGCACTGCTTCGCGTGTGCTGCCGTCCCGCGCTTCATAAGACAGGCTCTGCAGCATCGCGTGATAGAACTCGGCCATTTGTGTAAGATCGGTACCAGCAGGCAGATCGCCATCCTGTAATGCGCGTACACAACGGGCATAAATACGCCCAAATGATGCTTGCCTGATAGCTTTCAGAAAATCTTTGACGGGCTTGTTTTCCGGCTTGCACTGAATGCTGCTGACACTGAGCATACAGCCGCCAGCATGGCATGCATAGGCTTTGTCCGCATTAACCTCCAGCATGGCACGTATGCCTTGCTGAAAACTTTCAGCCTGATCAAGCGCCTCGAGCGATGCTCCGCCGATCGTGGCCATATAATAATCCACAGCTTCACGAAATGCTTGTTCCTTGCTGCCAAAAGCTGCATAAAAACTGGGCGGGGTAATGCCGATGGCCGCAGTAAAATCGTTGATCTGGGCGCATTCATAGCCTTTTTCCCAGAAAACTTTCATAACCCTTTCGAGCGCAATTTCCCGGTCGAAACTGCGAGGTCTGCCGCGTAAAGCCATTTCATACCTTTCTTTAGTACGTCTTATATAATTCACTTGACCGCTGCATTCAAGGCGTTATCAATTATGTAGTCATTACTATAAAATAGGTTTTATCATGAATGATATTTGCAATTCTGTAACCTCGTCTGCGCTCCCGGCAGATCAGGTGAAAAGTAAGACTGAGACTGCTGAAATGAGAAGCCCTGCCATTCCGTTGGTCGTTTATTGCTTATCGCTGGGGTTTTTTGCCCTGACAACCTCTGAGCTGATGATTTCCGGTATGTTGCCGTCATTGCAGCAGGCTTTTGGCCGCTCAATCGCTGATATAGGCAATCTGATTTCACTTTATGCAATGGGCATGGTAATCGGCGGGCCGCTGGTAACTGTGTTGTTTCTCTCTCTTAAAATAGAAAATAAACGCGGTCTGCTGTTTTTGCTGATATTTTATGCTTTGGCACAAAGTGTGGCGGCCTCGACAACAAGTTTTGAAGTGCTGATGGTTGCCCGCGTTATCACGGGTATGGTCGCTGCTACCAGTTTCGGGCTGATGCTTGCAATCACGGCGCAACTCGTAGCGCCTGGTATTCGTGGCCGGGCAACATCAGTGGTGTTTGCCGGCCTGATGATCTGCACCGTTTTCGGTGTTCCTGCTGCTACATTGATTGATTATTATTTGGGATGGCGCGCTAGCTTCTGGGCCATTGTTGTGCTGGTTTTATTTTGCGCGTTCATCATCGCGGTTAAAATTGAGCCCTCTGCCAAAGGCACAAGCGCGGATCTGCGGTCTGAGTTTAAGGAACTGACCAAGCCTAAACTCTGGGCCGCCTATGCAACAAGCGCTCTGGTTATCGGCTCGTCTTTTGCAGCCTATAGCTATTTCTCTCCGATCATGACGGATTTATCCGGATTTAATGCAGCACAAGTACCGGTTCTTCTCGCGGTCTATGGTGCGGCCAATATTATTGGCAATTTTATCACCGGTCGTGTGGCTGACCGCTATACGTTTAAAACATTGTTTATCGGTATTGCTCTGATGGTTGGTGCGATGCTGCTTTTTGCCATTTTGGGAGAGAGCAAAATTATAGCTGTGATTGCCGTGGTGATGATTGGTTTGACCGGCATTGCGCTCAATCCGGCATTGGCAGCACGTGTGATGCGTATTGCTCACCCTGGGGCGCTGGTCAATACCATGCATGCTTCAGTTATCAATATCGGTCTTGCTTTTGGCCCGTGGGCGGGCGGATTGGCAATTTCATCCGGCTTTGGCTTGAATGCACCGCTTTATGTTGGTTTTGGCATGGCCTTCATCGGACTGCTGACAATTATACCGCGTTCATTGCGTAATGTGTAATTAAAGCGCGCGGATAGCTTTCGCCTTGTCTTGACCGCTATAAGCAAGATTCATACCCTTGCAATCAAAGCCGGGAGCGGAAACATATGTTTCAGTTCCGAGGTTCGCATTTCGCTAATAAATTTTTATAAACTCTAAACTGTGCGAGTGAGTATGGCGCATCTCCGTTTTGCCGGCTTGACATTCAGTGAGCAGAAAGCCGCTTTTCTGGATATTATCAGCAGCAGTCCTTTGCTCATGGATGTTTTGAACAGAGCCAAACAATTACAGCTTGCAGAGTGGTATATTGTTTCAGGAGCACTTTATAATCTGGTTTGGAATGTGCTGACTAACAGGCCGCAAGCCCATGGCATTAAAGATATCGACCTGTTTTATTATGATGGTTCTGATCTGTCTTATGAGGCCGAGGACAAGATTATAAAGGCCGGAGAAACATTGTTTTCCGGCCTGCCGCTGCCGGTAGAAATCCGAAATCAGGCGCGGGTGCATTTGTGGTTTGAAAAACATTTCGGGCAGGCCTATACCCCATTGCAATCAAGCCAAGAGGGGATTGACCGCTTTGCCTCTAAAACACATGCGGTCGGAATCAGGCTTGATGAGAATGGTAAGTTTGATTTGTATGCGCCTTTTGGATTGGATGACATTTTTTCATTCCGGATCACACCTAACACCATTATCGATAATCGTGTGACACATCGTGCCAAAGCCGCACGGGCGAAGAAAAACTGGCCAGAGATCACAATAATTCCGTGGGACATTCCAGGCGAGTAGAGCCGAGGAGAAGCTGCGGGGACAGTTAAGTCATAAAAGGGTGATGGAAATATTTTATTTAACCTTGAAAACCCAAAAGCCAATCAACATGTTATTGACAGGATTTGTTCTTGCGAAGAAAAGTCCTGAATAATTGAAATAATCAGCTTCAAATTATTAAAAACCACTTTAAATGATTAAAACCTGCGTAAATCTATCAAAACTGAATGAAAAACAATCAAAACTAGGGCAAAAGGTGGGATTTTTGTCGCAACTGACCGGTTGTGACTTGCAGTGAAAATCCACCCTTCTTATATACCCCTCGACACATGATGTTCTGGCGTTTAAAAGCCGGTTCGTTTTGTCTAAAACCCGATAGGGGCTGCCACATGGAATGCTCGGCAGAGGTCCCGGCAGTTCGCTGAATGGAGAAGAATAAATATGGCTAAAGTTATTGGTATTGATCTGGGAACGACCAACTCCTGCGTCTCCGTTATGGACGGCAAGACTGCGAAGGTCATTGAGAATGCTGAAGGTGCACGTACAACGCCTTCTATTATTGCTTTTTCGGATAATGACGAACGTCTCGCTGGCCAGCCTGCGAAGCGTCAGGCTGTCACCAATCCGGAAGGTACATTATTTGCCGTTAAGCGTCTTGTAGGCCGCCGCTTTGATGACCCGATGGTTACCAAAGATAAAGATCTTGTTCCGTACAAGATCGTTAAGGGCGACAATGGCGACGCATGGGTAGAAACCCACGGCAAGAAATATTCGCCATCGCAGATTTCCGCGATGATCCTTCAGAAAATGAAGGAAACCGCAGAAGCCTATCTTGGCGAAAAAGTTGAACAGGCAGTTATCACTGTTCCTGCTTACTTTAATGATGCTCAGCGTCAGGCAACAAAAGATGCCGGTAAAATTGCCGGTCTTGAAGTTCTGCGTATCATCAACGAACCAACTGCTGCAGCACTTGCTTACGGCCTCGACAAGAGCGAAGCCAAGACCATTGCTGTATACGATCTGGGTGGTGGTACATTCGACGTATCGATCCTCGAAATCGGTGACGGCGTGTTTGAAGTGAAGTCCACCAATGGTGACACTTTCCTCGGCGGTGAAGATTTCGATATGCGTCTTGTTGAATATCTGGCAGCAGAGTTCAAAAAAGAGCAGGGTATTGATCTTAAGAGCGACAAGCTTGCTCTGCAGCGCCTCAAGGAAGCCGCAGAAAAAGCCAAGATCGAATTGTCTTCGGCTCAGCAGACTGAAATCAACCTGCCATTCATTACCGCTGATGCATCGGGTCCGAAGCATCTGGCCATCAAACTGACCCGTGCGAAGCTCGAAAGCCTGGTAGATGATCTGGTTCAGCGCACTGTCGGCCCTTGTAAGGCTGCACTCAAAGACGCTGGTCTTAAAGCTGGTGAAATTGATGAAGTCGTGCTGGTTGGTGGTATGACCCGTATGCCGAAAATTCAGGAAGTTGTTAAAGCTTTCTTCGGCAAGGAACCACATAAGGGTGTGAACCCTGATGAAGTGGTTGCAATGGGTGCTGCTATTCAGGCCGGCGTATTGCAGGGTGATGTTAAAGACGTTCTGTTGCTCGACGTAACACCATTGTCACTGGGTATTGAAACCCTCGGTGGCGTGTTTACCCGACTGATCGACCGTAACACCACGATCCCGACCAAGAAGTCGCAGACTTTCTCGACTGCTGATGACAACCAGTCTGCCGTAACCATTCGTGTTGCGCAGGGTGAACGCGAAATGGCTGCCGACAACAAGATGCTCGGCCAGTTTGATCTGGTTGGTATTCCACCGGCACCACGCGGTGTACCGCAGATTGAAGTGACTTTTGATATCGATGCCAATGGTATTGTCAATGTGACAGCCAAAGACAAAGGCACCGGTAAGGAACATCAGATCCGTATTCAGGCATCCGGTGGTCTTTCCGACGCTGATATCGAAAAGATGGTTCAGGATGCGGAAGCAAATGCTGAGTCCGATAAGGCGCGCCGTGCTGCGGTTGAAGCGAAAAACCAGGCTGAAGCGCTGATTCACTCGACTGAAAAGTCGATGAAGGAATATGGCGATAAGGTTACCGGCGATGACAAGGCTGCGATTGAAACAGCACTTGCTGAGCTGAAATCTGCAGTCGAAGGCGACGATGCTGAAGATATTTCGGCTAAAACGCAAGTGCTGTCTGAAGCTGCGATGAAGCTTGGTCAGGCCATGTATGAATCAGCGCAGGCAGCTGAAGGCGGTGAAGATGCTGCTGATGATGTGCGTGCTGAGGATGATGATGTTGTTGACGCTGATTTCGAAGAAATCGACGAAGACAAAAAGAAATCCTGATCTCAGGTGAAAGGCAAAGCCCGGCGAAAGCCGGGCTTTTGTCCATTCGGTTGCTTGGATAATATGCGTATTTTCTAAAAATCATATGCAGTATAAATTTCAAGCACATTTACCCGTCTCTGGACATTGGTTACCAGTGTCACCACATAAACCGGACGGGGTGCACAAGGCATTTATGGTAAAGCTGAGTAAGAGTTTTGCGTGGTAAATGCGGTGAAAAAAGAGTCAGCGCCATATATTGGTTTTCCGGAAGACCCATGTTCTTGTTTTCTGCAAACTAAAGGCTGCGACAACCTTCAATGACTGTCTGAAAATGTTCTGATTGGGGCAACAGGATCAGACAACAGCCATCGGGACGAATGGTTTATGAAAGTGGATTATTACGAAACGCTCGGCGTTGTCAGAACTGCGGATGATAAGGTTATTAAAACCGCTTATCGCAAACTGGCAATGCAATATCACCCGGATCGCAATCCGAATGATGAGGAAGCGGCAGCTAAATTTCTTGAGCTGGGTGCAGCCTATGAAGTGCTGAAAGACCCGCAAAAACGCGCAGCCTATGACCGTTTCGGCCATGCCGCCTTTGAAAATGGCGGCGGCGGCAACGGTGGCGGCTTTGGCGGCGGTGGTTTCGGTGGCGGCGGCTTTGCCGATATTTTCGAAGACATTTTTGGCGATGTCATGGGCGGTGGTCGCAATCGCCGTTCCAATGGCCGTGAACGTGGTGCCGATCTTCGCTATAATATGGAAGTGACGCTTGAAGAAGCTTATCATGGCAAAACTGCGCAGATCAGTGTGCCAAGTTCGATTTCTTGTGAAGAATGCACAGGCACAGGTGCTAAAAAAGGCACGCAGCCTGTCACCTGTACCACGTGTGGCGGTGCAGGACGTGTGCGTGTCTCGCAGGGCTTTTTCTCGGTAGAGCGCACCTGTCATTCCTGTAACGGCCGTGGCCAGACGATCAAGGATCCGTGCCCTAAATGTGATGGTGCAGGACGTATTACGCAGGAACGGACATTGTCGGTCAATATTCCGGCAGGGATTGAAGACGGAACCCGCATTCGCCTGACCGGCGAGGGTGAGGCTGGCACACGTGGCGGGCCGAGCGGCGATCTTTATATTTTCCTCTCGGTTAAACCGCATGAGTTTTTCCAGCGTGATGGTTCTGATCTCTATTGCACTGTGCCTATTTCTATGGCCACAGCAGCGCTTGGCGGGCAGTTTGAAGTGGCAACGCTGGATGGCACCCAAACACGCGTTAAAGTGCCTGAAGGCACGCAAAGTGGCAAACAGTTCCGCTTAAAGAGCAAAGGTATGCCAATTCTGCGACAGCAGACAACTGGTGATCTTTATATCCAGATCGCGATTGAAACACCGCAGAATTTGAGCAAACGCCAGCGCGAATTACTTGAAGAATTCGAGCAGATTTCATCAACAGAAAATAGCCCGCAATCCACTGGCTTTTTCTCGAGGATGAAAGATTTTTTTGAAGGCATTCGCGATTAAGCTCTGCTACTTTCAGTGAAATATAAAAAGCGGCATTCGTCTCAAACGGATGCCGCTTTTTTGTAGCATCCCCGAAAATCTGTAGTTTTTTGTATATCTGTTATTAAAAATTCCATAGTTTGGGCTTTTTGCCTTGCTTCCGCCGTGAAATACGTCGACCTTTAGTCTGCTAGCGACATATGGGAGTGATTGATGGCCGGGCTTATACCAAAAAACCTTGCAAAAAAATTTGATGAAGAGATTCGCTTTTTCAAAGGCTGGATCGATAAGCCCAAAGCTGTCGGCGCAATCCTGCCAACAAGCGGTATCACTGCACGGCGCATGGCTAGCATTGTTAACCCGGCATCCGGTCTGCCTGTGCTTGAGCTTGGGCCAGGTACCGGCGTGATTACCAAAGCCATTTTGGAGCGCGGAGTTGAGCCGTCTAATTTGTTTTCAGTTGAATATTCACCGGCATTTTTCCAGCATTTGCAAAACACATATTCCGGCGTGAATTTTCTGCAGGGCGATGCGTTTGATCTCGACACTGTGCTTGGCAGTGCCCGTGATCAGCAGTTCGACAGTGTCATTTCCGCTGTGCCTTTGCTGAACTTTCCGATGGAAAAACGTCTGGCATTTCTTGAGGATTTGTTGAACCGTATTCCGAATGGCCGTCCGGTGATGCAGATTTCCTATGGCCCTGTTTCGCCGCTACCGGTAGGACGTGGTGCCTATAGTGTTGAAGGCTTCGATTTTATTCTGCGTAATTTACCTCCGGCACGGCTATGGGTTTACCGCCGGATTGTCGTTTAGAGCGCAGCACCATCAGGCTGAATGCGCTTGATGGTGCTAATTCCTGTATGAAATATCAAGGTGCTCCCGGCTCTATACGCGCAACTCAATGAGAAAAGGCCCTTCAAGGTCAAATGAGGCTAAGAGCAAGGCTTTCAAATCTGCCAGTGTTTCCGCTCTTGCTGCAGGAACACCAAGCCCTTGCGCAATTTGTACCCAATCCGGTGCCGGATCATCAAACTTCAGGACACGCTTTGCGTTGTCGCCATAATGATTGATGCCGAGATTGGTCAACTCTCCCTGCAAAATTTTATACTCTGCATTGGCAAACAGCACGGTGGTGATGCGTAATTTTTCACTCGCCTGCGTCCACAGTCCCTGCACCGTATACATTGCGCTGCCATCGGCCTGAAGGTTGATGACCTGACGATTCGGGCAGGCAATGGCCGCGCCTAAAGCCAAGGGTATGCCAGAGCCGATTGCACCACCGGTGAGCTGCAGATAATCATGTGTGGCGGCATTTTCACTGTCTTGCAGAAAGCTGCTGCCTGCCGTGACAGATTCATCGCAGATGATGCTGTTTTCCGGCAATAATGCGGCTATCAGCGCGCAGGCTTGGGCGCCATTAACCGGCACGCTCAAATCTTCCGGCTCTTGTGGATGGGGGCGCTGCACTGCTGCTACCGGTTTGGCCTTTAACAGAGCATTGAGCCGCTGTAGCGCGTCTAATCCATCCTCTCCTGCCACAGCGAATTGCAGGCAGCTGCAATCTTTATGTGTGAGAACGCTAGGTTTGCCCGGATATGAGAAAAACGCAACCGGTGCTGCGGCTTCAACTAAAATAAGCTGATCATAGCGGCTTAGAAGCTCAAGCGATGCCGCGATCGGATAGGGCAGTTTTTTAATTACAGGGCGGCCTTGTCCGCGTTCAATGCGGGGAGCAAAGGTTTCAGCCAGCATATCTGCATGGCAGTGCATGGCGATCTGCTCCAGCAGGCGTAGCGGCTCGGCACGCAACATCCGGCCGCCTGCAAGTATCAGAGTTTTTTTTCCTGATTGTAATGCAACAGCGATAGTTTCGATTGTTTGCTGTGAAACAGCGGTAAAATCGGGTGTCACGGGCTCTGCAAAAGGCACAGTTTCAGATCTCGTCCATGCCACATCAACGGGCAGAACCAGTGCAGTCACACCGGGCAGGCTCAGTGCAGCCTGCCATGCTTGCGCAGTATCTTCAGCAACACTTGCAGCAGTTTTGGCGCGGCGATACCACTGCACCATAGGTGTGGCGAGGCTTTCAATATCACTGGTTAGCGGGGCGTCATATACAAGATGGCTGTCGGCATGGTCACCGATAATATTGATCATTGGCGTGCGAGCGCGGCGGGCATTGTGGAGATTAGCCAGACCATTTGCCAGTCCTGGCCCCAGATGCAGCAAGGTTGCGGCAGGCTTGTCGCTCATGCGCGCATAACCATCGGCGGCACCGGTTACCACACCTTCAAATAGCCCCAGCACACAGCGCATTTCAGGGCGCTGATCAAGTGCCGCCACAAAATTCATCTCAGAAGTGCCGGGATTAGCAAAGCAAACATCAACCCCATGCACCAGCAAACTATCGACAAGATGTTCGGCACCATTACGAATAACGGTCATTTATCTCTCCAAAATATGTACTGATCATGTGTTTAAGATTGCTTCAGGCTGTTGTGGCCAGCATTGACGGGCGGTTTTCAATTTCGGAAAACCATGTGCCTAAAGCCGGATGACTTGCGCGCCACGCAAGATCTGCATAACGAAAATCGAGGTAAGCGAGCATGGCGGCTACAGCGATAGAGCCGGCATGAAAACCTTGTTTCATAAGCACCAGCCAGCGCTGCTCAAGATCATCAAGACCGGCTTTGATTTTAGCCAGCTGCGCATCAACCCAGTCCTGCCAGCGCAAATTTTCAGGGCGCAGATGAGTTTCATAACGGCAAGTCAGCGCTGCATCGAGCATGCTATCGCCCAGTGCTTCCAGTGTCAGAACTGCAAATTCACTTTGATCTTTTGGATACACGGTTTCGCCAGTGCCGCCGATACGGTCAAAATAAAGAGAAATGACACGGGAATCATAAAGCGGTTGCCCGTCTGATAAAATGGCGCAAGGGGCTTTTCCGGACGGATTATAGGCCAGAATACGGGCATCCGGTCGCGTGGGAATAGGCAGGGTGTCGACCAGTTGAATATGATCTGCAATGCCGCGTTCATGAGCAATGATCAGTGCCTTGCGGGCATAAGGCGAGGCCGCAGCATAGAGAAGTGTAATTTTGGACATGTCGTCTCCGTAAAGCGTTGCATGTACAGGCTGGTGTAGCTTGCGTGGCAAATACTATGATCACTAAATAGGCTTGAGCGAGCGCTGTGACTAAACTCAGGCATAATCCGTTTCGCAATTATCGCTGACAAGGTGCCGGCTTATAATTCAGGCACGCGGTACAGGGCGGTCCTGCCATGCGTAATAGCGGGTAACAACCGGGCCCGATAATGGCCGCAGCGCACGCGCATAGCTTGGGAGTTTGGGAAATTCACCTTGCGCAAAAACACTATCCGGCACCTTGTCATCCAGTATCCAGCGTGCTGCCAGACGCCCAAGATAAGGCGCTAGCGCCAGACCGGTAAAACTATAGCCAATGGCGTAATGTATGCCGTTATTGACACCGAGATGCGGTACAAGATCAAGGCTGGCGGCGCAGCGGCCGGTCCATACATGCGAAATTTTTGTTTCTGCAAGTTCCGGAAATAAATAGCTCATGTCACTATGGATTGCGCGGGCAACACGCTGCAGAGATCCCGACAGTGCCGGTAAGGGCTTTCGGCCGCTACGGGCGCCAAAGATCAGCCGCTTACCATCCGGAGATATTTGAAAATACCGTGTGGCACGGGAGTTATCGATTGTAGTGCGGTTGTTAGGACAAAGCCGTGCAAGCAAATCCGCAGGAAGCTCTTCCGTTGCAATCATATAGGCATTGATGGGCAGCAAGCGCTGATAGGCAAAGGGCATTTCACTGCCGCTATAACCGTTTGTGGCCATAACCACATTTTTGCAAAAAATTGTACCGTGTGGCGTATGCACATGATGGCCGTCTTTTTCACGCACAGTACCGGTAACCCGCACATGGCTGAAAAATTGCGCGCCAGCCTGAGCTGCACGAGTGACCATGGCGGCAGTATATTTGGCCGGATTGATTGCCGCACTGTCTTCAACAATCACACCGCCATAAAACTGCTGAGATCCGGTGGAAAACGCCGTATTGTGATCCAGCAATGTTACTTTTTCACCCAGATATGTGGCGCGTGCTTCATATTCTTTCAGTAACCGCCCCAGAAAGTCCGGACGCAAAGATCCGATAAAGCGGCCGGATGGACGATAATCACATTGGAAATTCTCTCCGGTGATTCTGTCTGTCGCTTCGCGGTAAATACGCTCTAATTCGCCAAAATAATTATCGGCAACCGTTTGCCCCGCAGCTTTTTTCAATAACAGATAGGACTGACGGTTACCTTTACCAAGCATACCGGCATTGCGCGATGATGCTCCGCCGCCAATCTCACCCTGATCGAGAACGATGACCGAGCGGCCGGATTTTGCGAGTTCATATGCGGCAGATGTACCGGTTAAGCCTGAACCAATCACTACAATATCAGCAGATTTAGGTAAAAGATCTGATGTGTTAAACAGTGTTTTCGGCTGATCTTCTGTCCAGAAATTTGCCTCACGGAAATTATCCGTAAAAATCGAATTACGCATTTACTTGTTCCAAATGACGGGAGAGTAATGAGAAAATGGCGTTGGTTAAGCGGATTTCCGGTTGCGGGTATGATCTGCCCAGCCGTAATAATTGATAACCATACGCGCTGCTAAACTATCAAAAGCGCGTGCCGGCCACATGGTCCGCGGGAAGCGCCGCTCTGCAAAGCTGGTTTCAGTATCACTTGTACGTAATATGCGTCTTGCTGCTTTCTCTCCGAGCCATGGCGCCATAGCGAGACCGGAGAAACAATAACCAAGCGCATAATGCATGCCTTCATACGTGCCGACATGCGGATACATATCCCATGTCACGCCACAACGGCCGCCCCATGCATTCGAGATCTTGACATCGTGAAGCTGGGGAAAAATATAGGCAATGTCGCTATGCACAGTTCTGGCTATATCCGCCATAGAATTGCCTGGCAGTACACCGGTACGGGCCCCAAACAACAAACGGCGACCGCAAGGAGAGAGCCGGATACTCATAGGCCGGCGCGTATTATCAATATATGTGCGATTATGTGGCAGAATGGACTGGGCTTGCTCAGGCGATAATTCTTCAGTTGCCACAATATACGTTTCAATCGGCAAGAGGCGACGGTTGAGATAAGGTACGAGATTGCCGCCATAGCCATTGGTGGCTATAAAAACATCGCGCGCCTCAACATGACCGGATGGTGTTTGAACTGTGAAGTGCTGACCATTTTTTTTAATGGATGTTACCGGCGTCCAGCCCTCAATCTTTGCGCCTGCCTTCTTGGCGCGCTCAATCATTGCGCGTGTGTAAAGTGCTGGATGCAGGGAGGCATTATCTTTCACATATACGCCACCCACATAATGCGGTGAGCCCATTTCACTTTCAGGTGTTTCGCGCACAATTTGTACATCCTCACCAAGATGTTTGGCTCTGGCCTCATATTCACGGGCAAGCCTGTCAAAATGCGCTGGTGTCAGTGCGCCGACAAAGCGGCCGTTTTGCTGATACTGACATGCAATATCCTCTTCATGGATACGGTCACGGGTATGGCAGAAAACCTGCTGAAGCTCTTGAAAAAACTCAACCGCTTTAGCTGTTCCAACACTGTCCACAAGTCCTAGAAAGGAGTGTTTGGTATTGCGCCCCAGCATGCCGGCATTGCGGGAAGACGCGCCATAGCCAGGTTCTTTTGCATCAAGTACCAAGACGTCACGACCAGCTTTTGCAAGTTCAGCTGCAGCTGATACGCCAGTGAGGCCTGCGCCGACAATCACAACATCAACACGTTTTGGCAGTGATGCAGCGGGTGCGCTTTTGGGTTGTGGTGCCGATGTGATCCAATATGGCTCGGTGGTGAAAGACTGACTAAGATTACCTTGGGTCAAGCTTCGGGCCCCTCATTTTATTATAATATTTATAGTGTTTCATTATGTGCAACGCGATGCACAATATACAACGCATTAAGCAGCGTCGTCAATCAGATTGCACGTTTGGTTTCATGACAATATGAAGCAGCTGAAGGTAAATTATTGTGTTGTTTTAAGCGATAGCAAGCCCGCCGCAGACCCGTTGCTACGATATTCGGGACGGTTCTTGTCATAAAAGACTCAGATTGTCAGCGGATTCGGCATGACAGAAAACACTGTTCCGACAATCTGTCTATTTATGCTTTAGGCAGGTAGAGAAGCTCATCAGCGATTTTGTTTTTGAAATTCAGGAGGGCAGAAACGATGGCATATTCGTCGCTATGCTGTTCATTGGTCAAAAATGCGACGCCTATCGAGATTGTCAAATCGTCTCGTATTTTTAGTGCGACCGCATAGGATGCAATTCCATTGGCGAGTTCATTGCGTGAGATCGCATAGCCGTTGCTGCGGATAGTTTCGAGGTCTTTCAGCAAATCTTCTATATTGTCACGGGTATTATCTGCTGTTTTCTCCAAGGTGGCTGGTAAAGTTACACGCACCTGATCATCCGACATTTCCGAGAGTATAACTTTACCCATAGCACTCGCATGTGCTTGAATTCGTGTGCCAATATCCAAAGCGAGATATATCGGCGCGGCTCGTTTTCGTGTATTGATAATCATCACATCTGAGCGCTCAAGTACGCCAATGCACACTGTATGGCCGGTTAATTGCACAACGCTTTCAGCTTCAGATGTAATCCAGTTCAAGACGTCATAATTGTTGCGCGCGCGCATGCCGAATTGCAGCGCCAGAACGCCCGGACGGTATTTTTGGGTCAGCGGGCACTGTTCTAAAAGGCCGCCATCGCGCAAGGAGGCGAGCAAACGTGAGGCTGTAGAACGGTTAAGCGACAAGTGACGTCCGACCTCAGCAACGGAAACATCTTCACCGGAGCGAATCAGTAATTTGATGACGTTAACAACGTTTTCAGCGACTTTCATTTTCATTCCTTCGCAGAGGCAGAGCAGATTTGCCTCTTATATGGATTAACATCGCTTGTATGCCTGCCCCCAGGCAAGCTTGTTGTCGTTTTGGTACTCAAGTTTGTACGTATGTTTATTGACATGCCAAGCGTTATGATGCATTAATAGAAACATGTTGCATACTATGCACCATAATTCAATCATTAAAATAAAAAGCATAGGGGGAGTCACTATGCAAAAGATTGATATTTCGCGACGTAGTCTTTTAGGCGCTGTCGCTGGAGGAGTTACACTGGCTGCTGGCGCTTCGGTCATCACTATGACTGATGCACAAGCAGTTGAGGCAAAGCAACCGCTCAAGATCGGTCTCCTTGCTTCATTAACCGGATCTGCTGCAACTGCGGGTGCGCGCGTTGTTGCTGGTGCTGAAATTGCCCGCGATATGATCAATGAAGCTGGTGGTGTTGCCGGTCAACAGATCAGTTTTATCATTGAAGATACTGAATCCAACCCTAAGGCCGCAATGGATGCGGTTCATAAGCTGGTGGATATCGACAAGGTGCCGGTGGTGCTGGGCGAGCATTCAAGTGCGGTGACAATGGCAACCGGCGCTTATACCAACAGCAAAGGTGTGGTGCAGATCAATGTCGCGGCAACCGCCGTGGGCCTGCGTAAAATCGGCCCTAACATGTTTTCTATGCTGCCGACCGATGAGTTTACTGCGATGGCGCTGGCCAAGCTTGCACTTGAAGATTCTGGTGGCAAGCGGGTTTCTATTATTACCACCAATGACAGCTTCGGCATGAGCGCATCGGAGGAAATTAAAACCCAGCTTGAAAAATTGGGCGGTCAGGTTGTGGCGCTGGTGCCAATCGAGCCTAAGCGCACTGATTACCGCGCAGAATTACAGCGCGTTTTTGCGCCTTCCCCTGATGCGGTCATTTCCATTGTCTTTTTTGAAACTGCGCGTGCCGTGCATTTGCAAGCCTATGAGATGGGTTTCTACGAGCAGCTTAAAGGCCATTGGTACGCAGCCTATATTAATCTGGCTTCCGAGCCATCTATTCCTGAGACTGTTGAAGGCCTGAAGGGTATTATCAATCAGGGCGCAAGTTCTGAAGATTTTACGCGAATTTATCGTGAAAAGCTCAAAGACCCGCAGGCAACACCATCCGTCTATGCACTGCTTGCCTATGATGCGGTATGGGTAACTGCCCTTGCCACAGCAATGGCGGGGCAATTTACAGCGGATGCGATCAGGCCGTTTATTCCTGTCGCAGCTTCGATTTATCGCGGACTTTCAAGTGATAATAAGACGCTGGATGCAGACGGCATTCCAATTTCTCAAAGCTTTGCTTTCAAAATTTCACAGAGCGGTAAGCTTGTCGACTATGTCGGCAGCAAAGGCTGATACAGCCTTAAACCATCCGTCTCTCTTAAATAGCCCGCCGCTATGCGGCGGGTTAATCGCCGGAGCTTGCGCATTTTCCAATCAAAGCGGGGCAACTCTGCTTATGTGAATTATGCAACAGGCTCAAAATTTAGAGCGACATAACAATCTGAACGTCAATCTATCCGCTCTATTCCTCTCCGGTTGCGGTTCACCGCTGCCGTTCCTTATTCATCTGCGAGACAATATCATGACCAATCTTCCTAACTTCGACAATCCGCGCAAACTCAAGCTCACTGCGGCACGCCGCGCCATCATTCGCCAAAACGGTTTTACGGGCGAGCAGCTGGTATTCCCGATGTCGGTGGATGCTAATATCTCTGAGCCTGTTGCTGTTAACAAGATGCCGGGCGTTTTCCGTTATTCTATTGATGCAGCTGTCGAAAAAGCCAAGGAACTGGTTGAGCTCGGTGTAGGCGGAGTTTATCTGATCGGTATTCCTGCAAAGCGTGATGGTGTGGCATCCGATGCGTGGTCTGATACCGGCGTTGTCGCAGAAACAACACGCCGCATCCGTGAAGCGGTTGGTGATAAGCTGCTGATCGTTGGCGATAGCTATTTTGGTTATTTCACCGATCATCAGGTGGGTGGCGTGCTGGATGCTAACCAGAAGATCGACAATGTTGCTACCCGCGATGCGTTGAGAAAAATCGCTGTCACCTGGGCAAAAGCCGGTATTGATGTGCTGTGTTGCTCAACAATGGTTGATGGCCGTGTGGCCGCTGTGCGTGAAGCGCTGGATGCGGAAGGCTTTGACGATATTATCCTGATGTCGTCGGTCAAATTCAACTCGGCCTTTTTCAAAGCCGGCACTGATTTTACCGGCACCGGCCAGAGCTATGGTTATGATAAAAGCGTTTATTATATTGAGCCTGGCAATATTGACGATGCGATCCGCATTGCCAAAGCCGATGTAGAGCAGGGCGCCGACATGATCAATGTCAAGCCGGCTACACCATATCAGGATGTGATCCGTACACTGAAAGATAAGTTCGGCCTGCCGGTCTCAGCCTTCAGCATCAGCGGTGATTATGCGATGGTTGAATATGGCGCTGAAAATGCCGGTCTTTCCAGCGCTGCCTGCTCGGCAGAACTGATGACAAGCTTCCGCCGCGCTGGTGCGGATTTCATGATTACCTATTGGGCGCCATTGCTCGCAAAAGCACTCAAAGACGCATAATTCTTGCTTCACTGATTCATCTGTCACGGTTGCAGAGCCAGTTTGCCCTGCAACCGTGATGACAAAATGGGAGTTGTCCGTTTGAGCCCTGTCAGTGTGAGGTACTCATGAAATGCTAGCAATGTCATTGATCAATTCGTTGACCTATGCTGCCCAACTTGGGCTACTGGCGATCAGCCTTTCTCTTGTATATTCTGTTTTAAAGCTTCCTAATTTTGCACAAGGCGAGTTGGCTATTGTCGCCGGTTACAGCGCCTATGCACTGATCCATGGTTTGGGCATGCCGCTGCTCGTTGCCGCATTAATCGCTATTCCGATTGCCGGTTTTGCCGGTATTGTGATGGACAAAATGGTGTTTCGCCATTTGCGCACAGCCTCGGTTTTAACCTTGATGATCGTGTCTTTCGGGATATCCATCATCATGCAAAATGGTAGTCAGGCCATTTTTGGACCCAACAATCTCAATCTTGAAAACCGCCTGCCTAAAATCTTTGTTTGGGGGCCGATCCGCATTACTGATGTGCAGATAGCGATTATTGCTATTGCTGCAGCAACTGTGATTGCGATGCATTTTCTGCTGTTTTACACCAAGCTTGGCCGCTCTATCCGTGCTGTGTCTGCAGATCCTTCACTGGCCAGCGCGCGCGGGATCAACTCTAATCGCACCATCTTGCATGTCTGGTTTATCAGCGGATGTATCGCTGGTATCTGCGGTATTTTGTTTACGCTTGAACTTGGTGTTCGCCCGACTGCTGGCAGTGAGCTGATGCTGGCGGCATTTGCGGCAGTTACGCTTGGCGGCGTTGGCGGCATGTATGGCGCATTATTAGGGGCATTGCTGATTTCTCTGGCTGAGAATCTGCTGCTTTCTATTAATTTTGCACCTCTGTTTAAAACCCTTGGTCTTGTTGGTGAAGATACATATTTTCTGGCGATACCAACCGGTTACAAAATGGCAATCATGTTCACTATTCTCATGGTTACGTTGTATCTGCAGGCCCGCCCGCTGCGTGGCCGCTTTAAACCCTTCTCCCGTAAAAACGCAGTTCGTAAAAAGACCGGAGATGCGACATGGAATACATAAATATCGCGCTACATCTTTTAACGATGAGCGCTATCTACGCCATCGCCACAGCGGGGCTTAATATTCAGTTTGGTTTTGCAGGGCTTGCTAATTTTGGCGTTGCGGGTTTTTTCGGAACCGGCGCCTATATTTCTGCCATTCTCAGTTTAGCCGGTGTTCCATTTGGTGTTGCTGCCATCTGCGCAATATTGGGTGCGGCTCTGATTGGTTGGGGGCTCGCCTCGGTTATCGCATCGCTGAAAGCGGGGCACTGGGCGATTGCAACAATCGCATTTGGCGAAATTGCACGTCTCATTGTTACCAATGAAAGCTGGCTTACCAAAGGAACTTTCGGCATTGAAGGCATTCCGCGTCCGCTTTCGAGCTATATACCCGAAACCGTGTATCCCTATGCTTATCTTGCTATGGTGCTGGTTATTCTTGCGGCGGTGGTATGGTTTTGCACAGCGCTTAAACATTCGCCCTTTGGCCGTGATTTGCGCCTTGTGCGCGAGAATGAAGACCTCGCACTGTCGCTGGGAAAATCCGTGCATAAATTGCGGGCGCTGACACTGGCTGTCGGTTGCGGATTAATGGGTTTATCCGGTTCACTTTATGCGTCCTATGTCACCTTTATTTCACCCGACGATATGACATTGGTCCTGACATTGCTGGTTTGGACGATGCTGATTGTGGGTGGTAAGGGCAATATAACCGGCTCGATCATCGGTGTTGTTTTGATCGTCGCTCTCTATAATTCAACGCGTTATCTCAAAGACTATCTGCCAATTGATGGCGATGTGCTGGGAGCGTTGCGCCTTGTTGCGATTGGTCTGTTGTTGATTGTGATGATGATCCGCCGCCCTGCAGGGCTGCTTCCTGAAACACGGAGGGCATTCTGATATGATGCATGTTACCTCCGTCACCAAAACATTTGGCGGCCTTACAGCACTTTGCGATGTATCGATTGATCTGCCACAACAAAAAATCATCGGGCTGGTTGGTCCGAACGGCTCCGGTAAAAGCACTTTATTTGCCGTTATCTCAGGCTTTCTTGAGGCGGATGCCGGTCAGGTTTCTCTCAAGGGACGCGAGATTTGCGGCGAGCGTCCCGAAGTGATTGCCCGTATGGGGCTTTGCCGTACGTTCCAGCTGCAGCCTGATACCAAATTCCTGACCGTTGAAGAAAGTATTCTGGCATCATTCCCCAAACAATCAGCATCGCTCTTTGATGCTTTGTTCAGGCGCGGTTCTATCCGTCGTCAGGAAGCAGTCCTGCGGGATAAAGCCCGGCAATTGCTGGAAGAGTTCGAAATAGCCCATATTGCAGATGAATATTGCGGGTCTATTTCCGGCGGCCAGCAAAAACTCCTCGCTATAGCCCGGGCTATGGCCACGGGTGCCGAGGTGATTTTGCTTGATGAACCGGCAGCAGGCGTCAATCCGGTTCTTCGTGATCGCATTGCCGGGATGCTGCGCCAGATGCGTGATGTGCATGGCAAGACTATTTTGCTGGTTGAGCACGATATGCGCTTCGTGGGGCAGGTCTGCGACGATATCTATGTGCTTGATGCAGGAAAACTGATCGCTTCCGGCAATTATGAAACCATCCGGACTAATCCGGCTGTGCTTGAGGCCTATCTGGGTCGTGCACGGGATCTTCGCTGAGGGCAGATATGAGTAACGGTATCATCTTAAATGCGGAAGGTATCCGCGCAGGCTATGGCGCCAATGAGATTCTGTTCGGCATCAATATGAAGGCGGAGACCGGTAAGATTGTTACGATTATTGGTCCCAATGGCTGCGGTAAATCTACTTTTCTTAAAACCCTGATCGGGCTTGTTCCGTGGGCTAAAGGCAAGTTGGAATTTGATGGCAAAGACATTCTTGGGCTGTCGCCCGAGAAACGGTCGGCTGCGGGTATTTCTTATGTGCCGCAACTTTCAGGTGTCTTCGCCTCGCTGACAGTTTTGGAAAATTTGCAGCTTGGCGCATGGTCGCTTTCAAAAGCACAGGCAAAAACCAAAATTGATGAACTCATCCAAACCTTTCCGGTCTTGAAGCGTTTTTTAAACCGTCATGCGGGCGTGCTAAGTGGCGGGGAACGCCAGATTGTAGCGCTCAGTGCAGCCTTAATGACCGATCCGCGGTTATTGTTGATTGATGAACCGTCTGCAGGCCTGTCACCGGTCGCAGCAGCAGGGATTTTTGATCACATTGAGAGCCTGCGCTCATCTGAGCGTGCCATTATGATTGTTGAGCAAAATGCCCAGATTTCACTTTCCATATCGGATTGGGGCTATGTCCTTGCCGGAGGGTTAAATGAGTTCGACGGTACGCCTGAAGATATTCTGGGTAATGAAAAAGTGCGCAAAGCCTATCTGGGAGGATAATCTTTTTAAGCTGTAGCGAAATACTCTCCGCAGTCTGATCGGCAAATTCTGAGCTTTCCTGTCAACGCATGTTATGCGAAAGAAGAGGCGGAATAGGTTTGATATGAGATTGCGGAGACGGCTATGGATGTGAATAACGTAAGAGACCGGTTGATTGTAGGTCTTGATGTGCCGGATATCGGCGCGGCAGAAGCTGTGGTTGAAGAGCTGGGTGATACGGTCTCTTTTTATAAAATCGGCTATCAGCTGGTGTTCTCACAAATGGCGCATGATACATATAGTACAGGGGCTGGTAGTACGGGGGCTGGCGGGCTTGATTTTGCTTCGCGCCTGCTCGGCATGGGCAAAAAAGTATTCCTCGACGTTAAATTACTGGATATCGATAATACCATTGCTAAAGGCGTGGAAAATATCGCCAAGCGCGGCGTAACTATGATGACCCTGCACGCCTATCCGAAAGCAATGCGTGCCGCTGTGCAAGCCGCCAAAGGCTCTGATCTGTGCTTGCTTGGCGTAACAGTACTAACCTCTATGGATCAGGCTGATATGTTGGAAGCCGGTTACAGCGGTACACCGGAACAGCTGGTATTGCGCCGTGCACAGCAGGCCTATGATGCCGGAATGGGGGGCATTGTTGCTTCTGCGGCCGAATCGGCCGCTATTCGTGCAGTGGTTGGTCAGGACATGGCTATTGTTACCCCGGGTATTCGCCCGAGTGGCAGTGAAGCCGGTGACCAGAAGCGGGTGATGACACCAGCAGATGCATTGCGTGCCGGATCAAGCCATCTGGTGGTGGCGCGTCCGATTATTGGTGCTGCAGACCGCAAGGCGATGGCACAAAAAATATTGGAAGAAATGGCTGCAGCTGTTTAAAATTGGGATGCGAATATGACAAAAGCATATTGGATTGCCCGTGTGGATGTGCGCGATGCGGAGCGTTACAAAGATTATGTAGCTGGCGCAAAACCTGCATTCGAGCGCTATGGCGCCAATTTCATTGCCCGTGGCGGTGTTGCACATGCAGTCGAAGGTGAAGGCCGCGCCCGCAATGTCATTATCGAATTTCCGAGCATGCAAGATGCGCTGGATTGCTATAATTCGCCTGAATATCAGGCTGCGGCGGCTATCCGCCAGACAGTGGCTGACGGTGAAATTATTATCGTTGAAGGCAATGCCCCCTGACCCTGATCAGCTCGTAACAAGGCATACCCAACTCTTCTCAACACAAGTTGCAGACATGTCTGAAGGCGGACTGTAACAAGATTATAAATACCGGCCTTTACTGGCCGGTATTTTGCATTAAATATGCAATGAATATTAAAGCATTTCACGCTCAAGCTGGTTCAGTTTGAACGGCATGATAATGCGTTCACTAAAAAACATTGAGAGCAGCCGCTACGATCCGCTATGGGCGTGAGGCGCTCTGGTGAAATTCGGATTACAGAGGGCATCATGGCTTTGAAAATTGCGGTTCAGATGGACCATATCAACTCCATTCGTATCGCGGGCGATACCAGCTTTGCTTTGTGCCTTGCGGCAGCTGAGCGTGGCCATGAACTTTACCATTATACGCCGGACCGGCTTTCAATGCGTGATGGCGTGGTCAGTGCGGCACTGGAGCCTTTGCAGGTGCGCGATATTGAGGGTGATCATTTCACACTCGGCGCTGCCGTCCATACAGACCTGTCGGAAATGGATGTTATCCTGCTGCGTCAGGATCCGCCTTTTGACATGAACTATATCACCACAACACATCTTCTGGAGCGTATTCACCCCAAAACGCTGGTGGTGAATGATCCGGCATGGGTGCGCAACAGCCCTGAGAAAATCTTTGTGACTGAATTTCCGGATCTGATGCCGGAAACACTGATCACCAAAGATTTGCAGGAAGTGCTTAAATTCCGCAAAGAGTTTGGTGATATTATTATCAAGCCGCTTTACGGTAATGGCGGTGCGGGTGTGTTCCATCTGACCAGTGATGACCGCAATCTGACCTCACTGCTGGAAATGTTCGAGCAGATGTATCGCGAGCCGTTTATTGCCCAGCGCTACCTGAAAGATGTGCGTGCGGGTGACAAGCGCATTATCCTGATTGATGGCGTGGCTGTTGGTGCATTGAACCGCATTCCTGCCGAAAGCGATGCCCGTTCCAATATGCATGTTGGTGGCCGCGCGGAAGCAACGGTTTTGACCGAGCGTGAAAAAGAAATTTGTGCCCGTATCGGCCCGTCCTTAAAAGAGCGCGGTTTTATTCTCGTTGGTATTGATGTGATCGGCGATTACATGACTGAAATCAACGTGACGTCGCCAACCGGTATTCGTGAGATCAAGCGTTTTGGCGGTGCTGATATTGCTCATCTGTTCTGGGATGCTGTGGAAGCAAAACGCGCCTGACCAGCACATACTTCAATTTAACTAATTGATATAATTAATAAAACACCAGAAGCTCATTTGCAGCTCTGGTGTTTTTGTTTGTTGCGGCTGTGCATTTCCCCTGTTTAAACTGACGCCACAGAGCATCAGGCGGGGGCCTCAAAATGATCGCACGGGTGAGTACGGTTGCTTTTCATGGCATCGAGGCCAAGCTCGTCGATGTGCAGGTGATGGCTGCACCTGGCAAGATGAGCATGTCGATTGTCGGCCTGCCGGATAAAGCTGTGGCTGAAAGCCGTGAGCGCGTGCAGGCGGCTTTGCATGCTTGTGGTCTTTCAATGCCCGTTAAAAAAGTAACCATTAATCTGGCGCCTGCAGATTTACCTAAAGAAGGCTCCCATTATGATCTGCCGATTGCCATGGGGCTGATGGTGGCAGTGGGGGCATTGCCGGAAGATTGCCTGAACGCTTATGTGGTTCTGGGCGAGCTTGCCTTGGATGGTACGATTGCACCGGTTGCCGGTGTGTTACCGGCGGCGATCACCGCCAATATTTTTGATAAAGGTCTGATTTGTCCTTATGCCTGCGGAGCTGAAGCCGCATGGGCCGATGCGCAGATGGATATTCTTAATCCGCGCAGCCTGATCGCACTGGCGAACCACTTCAGAGGCACACAAGTTATAGCGCGCCCGCAACCGGCCTTGCAGAGCTTTAATGAAAATTTAGGCTCCCTGCCTGATCTGTCGGATGTTAAGGGGCAGGAAACCGCGAAACGTGCACTTGAGGTCGCCGCTGCCGGTAATCATAATCTGTTATTTGTCGGCTCTCCGGGGTCAGGCAAATCAATGCTGGCACAAAGATTACCCGGAATTTTACCACCTTTATCCCCGCGTGAAATGTTGGATGTGTCGATGATCGCCTCAATATCCGGTACATTATCCGGCGGAAGGCTGACCGACCGGCGGCCATTTCGGGCGCCGCATCACTCCGCATCTATGGCGGCGATGGTTGGTGGCGGCCATAAAGCGCGGCCGGGTGAGATATCGATGGCGCATCATGGCGTTTTGTTTCTGGATGAGTTTCCGGAGTTTTCACCGCAGGTTCTGGACTCTTTGCGCCAGCCGCTGGAAACCGGCGAATGTCTGATTGCGCGCGTTAATCATCGTGTCAGCTATCCGGCGCGTTTTCAGCTGGTAGCAGCGATGAATCCGTGCCGGTGCGGCATGGCGAGTGAGCCGGGCTTTACCTGTGCAAGGGGGCCGCGCTGCCGCAGTGATTATCAGGCGCGGATTTCCGGCCCGCTGCTTGATCGCATAGATTTGCGGGTAGATGTCGCTGCGCTGAAACCCTCTGATCTGATTCTAACTACTGGTGCTGAAAGTAGCGCTATGGTGGCGCAGCGTGTGGCCGCGGCGCGTATGGTGCAGGAAAGCCGCTACCACGCGCTGGGCTGCGCCCATGTAACAACCAATGCCGGTTGCCCGCCCAATCTGCTAGAGGCAGTGGCCTCATTAAGTGCGGAGGGGCGTAAACTGCTTTACGATGTGAGTGAAAAACTGAGATTATCGGCCCGTGCCTATCACAGAGTTTTGAAAGTCGCACGCACAGTCGCTGATCTTGACGGCTCCACGCATGTCGATCGTCAGCATTTGGCTGAGGCGGTGTCTTATCGCGGTGTTGCGGAATGGGTGACTGTGTAAAGAACGGGGAGCGTGGCTGTTATTTGATTGCGCCGACAACCAGATTGCTTGGTGTTTCAATAGAAACCCAGCGACCGGTATGATTGGCAGCCTGTCGCTTGAGGTAAGTGTAATCGGTTTCCTGCCAGTTTTTTACAGTGTCTGTCAGATTATCAAGAATGAAATCACCGCGATCCGTGCGCACGGTCAAAACGGCATGACCCTCGCCATCAGGTTTACGCAAAACTGTGATCAGTAGTGAGCTGAGCGGCACGCCGGCCTGCGCCAGTTCACGGCGCTTGAGCAAGACGTAATCTTCACAATCACCGGCAGTGACGGGATAAGCCCAATATTCTTCCTGCCCGTAGAGTTCTATATCCGTCATCGGGTGAATGCGGGCATTCACATCGGTGTTGATCTGAACAATTTTAGCCCAGACAGTCTGGTCGAGCTTGGCTGGTGCCGTTTGATTGAATGTAATATTGCATTCATTTGGCAGACGTTTGCACAATTCATAATGACCAATTGGCTGTGATGTCAGGCCACCGGTGGACATAAAAGGATTGTCTGCCTGTGCTGCAAGCGCTGGCTGCATTGCAAATCCAAGCGCACATGCCAAGCCTGCGGCTGACAGTGCCAGATTTTTAATGTTTACAAAACTGAACATACACAACGCCTCAGTCACAAGTCATTTATTAACAAAATATTAATATCTGTAACGTGTGAGAGTCAATTGTATGCAAGACACAGCACAGCTGTTTCTTAAAGAATGGTTAACGTGAAATTGGGGGGGGGGGCGTGAGCACAATATTTTCAGCGCATGCCCATATGAATAAGGCGCTTAAAGCTTGTTATAGCAAACATTGGTATGGCCGGCATTGATGAAGCCGAGCTGCTTGGCAGCACCTTTTGAAAGGTCCAGCACCCGGCCTTTTATGAACGGGCCACGATCATTAATGCGCACGACAAGCGACTTGCCATTGCTCTGATTGGTCACCCGTACTTTACTGCCAAGTGGCAGGCTGCGATGTGCAGCAGTGAGACCGGCAGGGTTCATACGTTCACCTGATGCGGTCTTGGAGGTCAGGGCATACCATGAGGCGCGGCCGCAATTAACGGATGCGGCTTCAGCATGGTTGGCAGAGAGTGCTGAAATTATAAAAACAGCGGCAATGAAAGCAAATAAAGCAGGCAGGTGTTTCGTGCAGGTCGTCGTCATAGCTCGTACCATTGTCATCGCCTTGCGGTTGCATCCTGTTGATACGACTGGCTTGGCGTGACCGTTGTGACAGGCGGAAAAAGGAGCTGCAGATCAAACTACAAGGCATGAACCGGCCGGTCGTTAGCAAATGTCTGAAATATCAGAAGGTCAGATGTGCATTAGCAATGTAAATGTGTCATCGAAATGGTCATTAAAAGAATATATGTGGATATGAATTTTAGGTTAACAGTCTGTAAAATTACGTTATATTAAATATTAATCTGTATTTTGTGCTTTTATTTAACAAGTTTATACTTATGGATTTTATTTTAATACATAAGATAAATTATATATTATATAAATATGGCCCCATGGATTCAAAGATTCAAGAATTGTGCATGTTTATAAAGGGATTCAAAACTGAGTCTGGTATACTGAGGCGCAAAAATCATGCAATCTATGTTTGTATTCCAAGTGTAAAAACAGATGCGCACGCTGGCGCTAATTGTGGCGATAATGTGATTTTTCGGTGTTATCACATTTTTGAAAGCTGATTGCCTCTATCATCTTTTAAGTTTAGACCATGTTCACAGGGTTTTTGGCCATTATTTTTGCGTATTTTGCAGAATCGGGGGCTGTGATTAAGGTCGTTTCCCCCTTGAAGATTTTACTGCAACACTGAAGATTGCATCGGGTATTTTTTATGTCGCTTCCTCCATCTGATTTTGCTGGGCAACAGCAGGCTGATCCCATTGCGGAGCAATCGGCTGAAACTACCGCACAGCAGCCGTTAACAAGCCCTGAGGGCGTAGCGGCGTTGCAACAGGATGGCGATTTGTCAGCTAAGCCCGCCATTTTATTATCGGGGCCACAGCGTGCGCTGTATTTTTTCCTTGGTCTTGTTATGCTGTTGCTGGGGATCATCGGTGCCGTTCTGCCGGTCATGCCCACCACAATTTTTATCATTCTCGCGGCGTGGTTTTTTGCCCGCTCATCACCCAAGCTTGAAAAGCGCATTCTGGCACATCCGCATTTCGGACCTTTGGTGATTAAATGGCGTGACCGCGGCGCAATTCCGCGTCGGGCTAAAAAATTTGCCTGTGGCGGCATGATGGTTGGCTATGCGCTTTTCTTATGGAGTGCGCAGCCCGGCTTGTATTTGGCGGCAGGTGTTGCGGTTTTTATGTTGGCTTGTGCGTACTATGTGGTATCCCGACCAGAGGAGTAATATCCGCTGCCAGATCTGATTGGTCAGCGGGTATGGTATAATGAGGGAAGCTGTATGAACGACCTGAAGATCAATAATCTTACCCAGCCACGAATTAATCCGGTTATCTCTGCCCTGTCTTTTCCGCCTATTCCGGCAGTTAAAGCCTGGGCGCAGGCCTATAATGGCGCGCTTGGGCCAGTGATTGATTTATCGCAGGCCGTACCGGGATATCCGCCTCATGATGAAATGTTGCGTTTACTCGGCGTGGCAGCTTCATCAAAAGACTATGCAAGTTATGGCCCGATTGAGGGTGTGCCGGCTTTGCGTGAGGCCTATGCCAAACATGTCAGCGACGTTTATAATGCGCCGGTGAACGCGGCGCAGGTGCATATTACTGCCGGCTGTAATCAGGCATTTATTGCTGCCGTAATGGCGCTTGCAGGCGCCGGTGATACAGTGATGCTTAGCAATCCGCTTTATTTCAACCATGAAACCTCGCTCTCTATGCTTGGCATTAAGCTGGAGCTGATGCCTTGCCGTGCTGAAAACGGTTTTGTGCCTGATCCTGCAGAGTTGAAGATGCTGCTGCATTCAGGGGTTAAAGCGCTGGCGCTGGTCACCCCCAATAATCCGACCGGTGCGGTTTATTCACCGCAAGTGCTCAAGGAACTATATGATATTTGCCGTGATAATGGCACTTGGCTGATTGTGGATGAAACCTATCGGGATTTTCTGGATGATGCTGATGCAGCGCCGCACATGCTGTTTGATGAAAGCGATTGGGGCAATAATCTGATCCAGCTTTACAGCTTCTCAAAATCATTTTGTATTCCCGGGCACCGTCTTGGCGCAATCATTGCCGCAGAGAATGTGATTTATGAAATTGCCAAGATCATGGACAATCTGCAGATTTGTGCTCCGCAGCCACCGCAGGCTGCGATCGCTGAAGCCATTGAACCATTAACTGAATGGCGCAATGAAAATCGGCGTGAAATTGCCCGCCGTGCGCAGGCTCTGCGTATTGCAATTGGTGAGATGCCGGGCTGGGAAGCCATCGCAGTGGGGGCTTATTTCGCTTTTGTACGTCATCCTTTCGACGGTGTGGAATCGGCAGAAGTGTCTGAAAGACTGGCTAAGACCTGTGGTGTAATAACCATCCCCGGCGCTTATTTTGGTGAAGGTCAGCAGCAGTTCCTGCGGTTTGCATTTGCCAATGTTGATGCGGAAACCATTGCCGGTCTGCCACAGCGTATCGCTTCCCTCAGTTTTGACTGACAGGCCGGATTATATGCGCGCCCGGATTATATGCGCGCATTGTGCCGCATATAATCCGGTAGCGTTTAACTTGTTTCTTCCCCTATAGTGCGGATTGATCTGCTGCATATCGGGGAGGAATGCATGTTTGAACTGGCACTTGCGTGGGACTGGCTTGGCTTTGCTATGCGCTGGTTACACGTTATTACCGCGATTGCGTGGATCGGCTCGTCTTTCTATTTCATTGCTCTTGATCTTGGCTTGCGCAAAGCCCCCGATCTGCCGCCCGGTGCTTATGGCGAGGAATGGCAGGTGCATGGCGGCGGTTTTTATCATATTCAGAAATATCTGGTGGCACCGGCACGGATGCCGGAAGACCTGATCTGGTTTAAGTGGGAATCCTATGCCACATGGCTGTCGGGATTTGCGCTGCTTTGTATTGTCTATTATGGCAGTGCCGATCTTTATCTGATTGATCCGCAAGTGCTCAATGTTTCACGCGGGACTGCTATTGCGATTTCGCTGGCATCCATTGCCGGTGGCTGGGTTGTTTATGATCAGCTGTGCAAATCTCCGCTTGGCCGTAACACCACGCAGCTGATGGTGATTTTATATTTCGTTCTGGTGGCAATGGCATGGGGCTATACGCAGCTGTTTACGGGACGGGCAGCGTTTTTGCATCTTGGCGCATTCACGGCAACAATCATGTCTGCCAATGTGTTTATGATCATTATCCCCAATCAGAAAAAAGTGGTCGCCGATCTGATTGCGGGGCGCAAAGCTGATCCCAAATATGGTGTGATTGCCAAACAGCGGTCTACCCATAATAATTATCTGACGCTGCCCGTGATCTTTCTGATGTTGTCGAACCATAACCCTTTGGCTTTCGGCACCAAATATAACTGGATCATCGCTTCATTGGTGTTTCTGATGGGGGTCACAATCCGCCACTGGTTTAACACCCGCCATGCGCGCAAAGGCAGCCCGACTTGGGTCTGGCTGGCAACGGTACTGTTGTTTATCGTGATCATGTGGCTCTCCACAGAACCGAAGCAACTGGAAAATTCCGGTCAGGCGCAAGCTTCAACAATGGCTTCACCACTTCAGCAAAGTTTCATTAACGTGCCGGAATTTGACATGGTTCGCGATACGGTGCTGGGGCGCTGCTCGATGTGCCATACTGCTGAGCCGGCATGGGAGGGTGTGCTGGTCGCACCCAAAGGTGTGGTGCTGGACAGCGACATAAGCATTGCCGCTCATGCACGGGAGATTTATCTGCACGCGGCGCGTTCTCAAGCTATGCCGCCAGCCAATTTGACCGGCATGACTGTGGAGGAGCGGCTGCTGTTGCGGCGCTGGTATGAAACCGCATCCGCCGCTAAAGCAGTTTCAGGAAAAGTGGGAACAGGTTTTCCGGCTTCAATAAAAAATTAAAACGCTCTTACAACTGACTTTCAATCGGGTTGATTGATCTCATATGTGTTTTTAAGCGGGGATTTTACGATGTCTTTAACTAAGCCAGTACAGTCCGGTCAGCATCTTATTCGTGGCCGTGTTCTGAGTTTTACCCGTGAACCGCAAGATATCAGCGATACGACCAGCTATCAGTATTATGAAGATGGCGCGGTGCTCATGGAGGGCGGGCTGATTAAAGCTGTTGGCGATTATAGTGTTGTGGCGAGTGAGACATCACCTGACACCGGCATCACAGATCACCGCCCGCACCTGATTTTACCGGGCTTTATTGATACGCATATTCATTTTCCGCAAGGTCAGGTTGTGGCCTCTTATGCGGCAGAACTGCTTGATTGGCTCAATGATTATACATTTATCGAAGAGCAAAAATACGCTGATGAGCAATTCGGTGAACACATTGCTGAGCGCTTTATTGATGAATTACTACGCCATGGCACAACAACGGTGGCAGCCTATGGTTCGGTACATCCGCAAAGTGTGGATGCATTTTTCCGTGCCAGTGAAAAGCGAAATATGCGTAATATTGCCGGCAAAGTGATGATGGATCGCAATGCACCATCGGCGCTGTGTGATACAGCACAATCGGGTTATGACGATACCAAGGCGTTGATTGCGCGCTGGCATGGTAAAGGGCGGCTGGATTATGCCATATCACCCCGCTTTGCGATCACATCAACACCGGCACAGCTTGAAGCATCGCAGGCGCTGGTGCGTGAATATCCGGATTGTTATGTGCAGACACATTTGTCGGAAAATCATGCTGAAATCGAATTCACTTGTTCCTTGTATCCGCAAGCGCCTGATTATACCGGCATATATGAGCATTATGGCTTGCTGGGGCGCAAAACTTTGCTGGGCCATGCGATCCACTTGTCGGAGCGTGAGGTCACAGTGCTGGCCGAAACTGGCTCGGTTGCTGTATTCTGTCCGACATCCAATCTGTTTCTTGGTAGCGGCCTGTTCGATCGGGATGGTTTGCGGGCTGCTGGTGTGCGGATTGGCGTAGCCACCGATATTGGTGGCGGCACCAGCTGGTCAATGCTGAGAACACTCGATGAGGGCTATAAAGTGCTGCAATTACGCGGCCAGCGGCTCAATCCCCTGTCATCTTTTTACATGATGACGCTGGGCAATGCGCGGGCCTTGTCGATGGAGGATAAAATCGGAACCGTGGAAGCGGGCACCGAGGCAGATCTGGTGGTACTCAACAGCCGTGCTACCGCTGCAATGCGGTTGCGCATGGATGCAGGCTCAAATCTGGCGCAAGAATTATTCTTGCTGCAAACACTGGGCGATGACCGCGCCATTGTTGAAACCTATATTGCAGGTAAGGCTTGCAAACCGGCATGAATAAAAACCGGCCGGATTATGATATCCGGCCGGTTTTTTTGTCAGATCAGATTAATCTTCATGAATATGACTATGGTCACGGGTTTCTTTCATTCGGATATACACGATCAGTGACAGACCGATCATGATAGTCACATACCAGAAGAACCAGCTCTCATAGCCCGAGATTTTAAACTTCAGCGCCACCCATTCTGCGGTACCACCGAACAAAGTGTTGGCCAGTGCATAAGGCAATGCCACACCGAGTGCACGGATATGGGCAGGGAACATTTCTGCCTTTACCACCGCATTGATTGAGGTGTAGCCGGTCACAATAATCAGGCCGGCCATCGACAGGCCAAACGCCATATACGGATTGGTGGTTGTCGAGAGCGTGGTGAAAATCGGATAGGTAAACAGCACGCCCATAACACCAAAGCCAATCATCAACGGCTTACGGCCGACACGGTCCGAAAGCGCACCGGCTAATGGCTGGATCAGCATAAAGACCAGCAATGCCAGCGCCGTAATTTCACTGGCCGATTCCTTGCTGAAACCGGAAGTGTTGACGAGGAATTTTTGCAAATAGGTCGTGTAGGTATAAAATGCCAGAGTACCACCGGCAGTCAATGCCAGTACGGTAAAAGCTTCTTTAGGGTAATGGGTAAACAGTGCTAGGCCGCTTGAACGGGGCTTATCGCCACCTTTGGCATTATTAAATGACTGTGTTTCAACCAAACCGCGACGAACCCAGAACACAAAAATAGCCAACAGACCACCGATGAAAAACGGAATACGCCAACCCCAATCACCCAGCTGTTCGGGAGTGAGAAGACGTTGCAACACCAGCAAGACACCCAGTGCGGCCAGCTGACCGGCAATAAGGGTTACATATTGGAAGCTGGAGAAAAAGCCGCGACGGTTTTTGCCGGCCATTTCACTCAAATACGTAGCACTGGCACCATATTCACCACCAACACTCAGCCCTTGTAACAAACGGGCAAAAACCAGCAATGCCGGCGCCATCACGCCGATTGTTTCATAGCCCGGTGTCACAGCGATCATCAGTGAGCCAATGCACATCAAAGTGACGGATAGTGTCAAACCGGCTTTACGGCCTTTACGGTCAGCGTAAATACCCATGATCCACGCGCCGATCGGGCGCATTAGAAAGCCGACAGCAAAAACCGCAGCCGCACTTAGCAACTCGGCTGTCTGGTTACCTGAGGGAAAAAACTTAGGTGCGAAATAGAGGGTAAAAGCGGCATAAACATACCAGTCATACCATTCTACCAGATTACCGGCAGAACCGCCGAGAATAGACTTAATGCGGGTTTTACGGTCCAGTTCAACTACAGGACCATTTCCTGCCAGATCATTGACCGGCAGAACATTGTCTGAATGAGACATTTAAAATCCAATCTTACACCAAAAAGCAACGCCTGACTGCTGGCAGCAACAGAAGCCAGCGAGAGAAAACGCCTTGGGAGGTACGTTTGTTCCGCCATGCCTGGTACTGTCTATTTATGTCATGGAGGGAGGGTTGCTGTTCTCCTAAATGGAAACGAAAAAATACTCTGTCAAAATGAATAACCGGCAAAGTTACATCAACACTAACCAACTGGTAGCAGCGCATTATCCGGCAGGATCATCCTGACTCACTTAAAAGTCCGGCAGGATCATCCTCACTCCATTAAACGTTCGACAGGATCGTTCTGACCTAACAAAAATACAGCCTGAAAATACCCGCGACAGAGATTTTTTGACTTTAACGTAAACGACGTATGATGATAAAACGGCTTTGTCTACTGATTTAGGCATCTTTATGCAGCTTGCCGACGCATTATTTCGGCTTGTGAAATATTCGTGCGTATCATTGTTTTCAAATGTTATAATATTGCTGTTGTGCGTAATGGTGGAAATGCATGCACGTAATATAGATCAAAAATTTATCGGAAAATGAATTCAACCTGCTTGTTTTCCCGTTAGGAAACAGTAACGTCACGCGCACATAACGGCGTGTATTATGCCCGATGTCACATGCTGCTTGTGGGAGAGCGACAGCCTGTCCGGATATCTCTCCGAAAGCACAATATCCCGCAATATTCCGGCAGATATGCTGGCGCTTGATGACAGTGACATTATGAATACGCAAACGAACAATCTTCAGGCCGCTCTGATTGCCTTTATTGCCTTCACGGCATTTTCAGGCGCAGATACAATTGTCAAAACATTGAGCGCCCGTGTTGGTGTTTATGAGACGACCTTTTTATTGTCCGTTTTTGCTCTTCTGTTTATTGTCAGTCATGGTGCCTTGAGCGGGCAGGTCAGGCAATTGGTTCCGAGCTATCCCAAGCTGGCTTTTGGCCGAGCGCTGCTGTTATCCATGAATACTCTGCTGATTTATTATGCTTTTTCAGCTTTGCCTTTGGCTGAGGCTTATGTGCTCGGTTTTCTGTCACCAATTTTTGTCGCCGTTGTTGCCTTTATCATGGTGGGGGAGCGGCTGTCATTACGGGGCTGGATCGGGGTTATTCTCGGTTTTGCCGGTGTAATATGGGTCTTGCAACCCGGTAGCGCCACGCTTTCTGCCGGTCACTTTGCTGCTTTAGGTTCAGCGCTATTTTTTGCCATTGCGCAGGTTATGCTGCGGCGTGCAAAAAACGATGAGTCCGATAAGGCACTGGTTCTGGCATTACTTATTGTGCAATCGGTTTTTGCAGGGCTGTTGGCATTGTATAATGGCTTGGTACAACCTGTATGGCAGGATTTGGGCTTAGCAGTGCTTGGCGGTGGTTTAATCGCTTTCGCACAGACGATGATTGTGAAGGCTTTCCGGCTCGGCTCAGCCTCGGTTGTTGCACCCGTTCAATATAGCCAGATTATTTGGGGATTGTTCTATGGGGCACTGCTGTTTAATGCACCGGTTGAGCTACATATGCTGGTGGGGGCGGTTATTATTCTGATCTCAGGATGGTTAGTTCTTCAGCAAAAGCGTTGATAAACATAATATTTCGGTATTTTTGTCGTTTTGGTTATTTGAATTTACTATATTGACGCCGCCTGCTTCTGCCTTATTTCATAGTGAAACAATAAAAATATTCCTGAATATGAAGCGGGGGCAACCGGATGGCACAGCGAATTGAAACGTCTGACAAAATGACGGCTGATTCTGTTGGACGGGATGAGCTGATATATCCTGCTGCCGCAGGGGCTGCAGAAAGCGGTAATCTGCAAACTCTGATTAATTATGTGCGTACAGGCCGTGCTATGTTAATTGGCATTTTCCTGATGATGCTGGTTTATGCGTTATATTTCGGACGTGATTTTTTCATGCCGGTAACACTGGCCATTTTGCTGGCTCTGATGCTGACACCGATTGTACGGTTTTCTAAAAAGCGGCTGGGCATTTCCGAGGCGTTTTCTGCAACATTACTGGTGGTTTTCTCTTTTTCATTTGTTGGCATGACCGGTTATCTTTTGAGCGGTCCCGTCACGGAAATGATTTCTGAAGCACCGGAGACCGGCCGTGAACTGACGGCAAAACTGCATCGGTTGCAAACACCTGTTGAGCATCTTCTGAATATCAGCAAGCAGGTCGATCAGGTTGCGCATATGGGGCAAGATCCTAAAGTGCAGACTGTTGCCCTGGCGCAGCCCGGAATCCTTTCGCAAGCCGCCGGTAATGTGCTGTCGGGCGGCACGACGATTGCCGTAACATTCGTACTGACATTATTTATTCTTGCGTCAGGCACCATGTTTTATGAAAAAATTGTCCAGTCTTTTGGCAAGCTCAGTGAAAAGAAGCGCGCGCTACGAGTGGTTTACGATGTCGAACAGGTTATTTCCAGTTATCTGCTGACTATCACTCTTATCAACGGTGCATTGGGGCTGGCGATTGGCCTTGGCCTGTGGGCACTGGGTATGCCAACGCCGTTTGTTTTTGGCGTCATGGCTGCGCTTTTGAATTTTCTGCCTTATATCGGCGCGATGGCAACCATAGTCATTGTCGGTATTATTTCCGTCGTCTCCTTTGATCAAATTGCTTATGCGCTGCTCGCACCGGCCTTTGTGCTGACCTGCAATATTATTGAGGGGCAGATTGTAACGCCAACCATTATCGGACGGCGTCTGGAGCTCAATACAGTTGCGGTTTTTGTCGCGGTAGCTTTCTGGTCGTGGTTGTGGGGTTTTATTGGTGCATTGATTGCCGTGCCGTTGCTGGTTGTCATAAAAGTGTTTTGTGATCATTTTGAAGCCTTGCGACATGTTGGCAATTTTTTATCGGCACAGGCTGTAGAAGAAGATGAGGCTGAAGAGGATGAAAAAGCTAAAACAGCCTAACTAGCTATTGTTACAATAGTTTTCTTGAGGATTTTATATCTGATATTAAAAAGCCGTTTCCTTTCTACAGGAAGCGGCTTTTTTATTACCGAAAGCTGAAATACGCTTTGATACAAACCTGTAATATTAGTGTCATATAGCTGTAATATAGAGCGGTTAGATCGCTGGTAACGCCCAAAACGTTATCACATTCTTTCAACTGGAGCTGCTCCTATGAACAAGCTGATTACAACGACCGCTGCCTTGGCAATTGCTGCTGTAGCCGGAACTCTCGCTGGTGCAAATATTGCCCAGGCACGTGACCAAATTCAGGTTGCCGGTTCATCAACTGTTCTGCCTTACGCCAAAATCGTGGCTGAAACTTTCGGTGAAACCTATCCGGATTTTAAAACGCCGGTTATCGAATCCGGTGGTTCAGGTGCAGGTATCAAAGATTTCTGTAAAGGCGTTGGTGAAAACAGCATTGATATCGCCAATGCATCGCGCGCAATGAAATCGACAGAGCTCCAGTCCTGCATTGATGCAGGTGTAAAAGATGTGCAGGAAGTACGTATCGGTTATGATGGTATCGTTTTTGCTACCGATATTAACGGACCGGATTGGAAGCTGACGCCGGTTGATGTTTACAAGGCTGTAGCCGCGCAGATCGTTGTGGACGGCAAGCTTGTAAGTAACCCGTATACCAAGTGGAATGAAGTGAACTCCGCTCTGCCGGATTGGGATATTGCCGCTTATATTCCGGGTGAAAAACACGGAACACGTGAAGTTTTTGAAGAAAAGCTGCTTGCTGACGGTTGTAAAGAAAGCGGCGCGCTGGAAGTTATCAAGGCCGGTGGTGCCGATGATAAGGCAGCAGCTACAACCTGTATCGCAGTGCGTAAAGACGGCAAGGTTGTTGATATTGACGGCGATTACAGCGAAACACTGGCACGTATTAGCGCCAATAAAAGCGGCGTAGGCGTTTTCGGCCTGTCTTTCTATGAAAACAATGCCGACAAGCTGAAAGTTGCGACCGTGAACGATATCGTTCCGACCGCTGATACAATCGCTAAGGGTGAATATCCGGTCTCACGCCCATTGTTCTTCTATGTGAAGAAGGCGCACCTTGGCGTTATTCCGGGCCTGAAAGAATATGTGGAATTCTTCCTTTCTGATCAGATGGTTGGTGATGAAAGCCCGCTGGCAGATTATGGTCTGGTTCCGGCACCTGAAGCTGAGCGTAAAGAACAGCGCGATGCTTTTGCTGCGGGTACAGTAATGCAGGTTAAATAATTCGTTGATAATCCGGATGCAGAAGCTTGATGGTTTTTGCATCCGGATTGTTTTTGTCCGTAGACGGTGATCAGGGAATTTAAATGTCGATCATGCTGGTCTTAACAATTGTGATTGCGCTGGGTCTGATAGGGTTTTTCCTCGGGCGGGCAAAAGCGATTGCACAATTGAAATCCGGAGCTGTGAGTTCCGGAACAGCGAACAAAGAAAAACCCCATTCCCGTCCGCATTATCACGGATGGTGGGTCTTTGTTCTGACTGTGATACCCGCGCTGGTTTTGCTTATTGTCTGGACTTTGAGCGCAACCGTCTATCTGGAACAGTCGGCTAAAGCGCAGTTGCGGGCGAGCCTCGGCAATTCTGAAAGCTACAGCGAAAGTCTGTCGCTTGGTATGGTCAAAAGTTTAGCCAATGGTCTGAACCGTCTTGAGCCGCAACAACGTGAAAATCTCCCGCAAACCTATTTTGAAGTCCGCGGTCTTCTGGCCGCTAAAGGCGTAGCGCTGGCCACTGAAGGTCAGGATGTGATGGTGCCGGTTGCTGTGCACTGGAACAAAGCAACAGCTATTTCTGACACGATCCGTGCCGTTTTGACTATCGCTTTGGCAATCGCCGGCTTTATCTATGGCTGGCTGTCAATTGCGCCGCGTGTGCGCGCCCGTAACAATGTGGAGCGCATTGTATTGTGGGGGCTGATCGCAGCATCCACCATCGCTATTCTCACAACCGTCGGCATTGTATTTTCAATGCTGTTTCAAACGATCAATTTCTTTAGTGCTGTTCCGGCCCATGAGTTCTTCTTTGGTACAGTCTGGGATCCGCGTTTTGCGGCAGCGGGCGCCGAAGATTCACATGGCCAGTTTGGTCTTATCCCGCTGCTCGCCGGTACCTTATACATCGCGCTGGTAGCTATGGTGTTTGCAGTGCCGGTTGGACTGTTCGCTGCCATCTATATGTCTGAATATGCGGGTGCCCGCACCCGGGCAATTATCAAGCCGCTGCTGGAAGTGCTGGCCGGTATTCCGACTATTGTGTACGGTTTTTTCGCGCTGGTAACAGTCGGGCCGTTCTTGCGGGATCTGAGTGCCGCAATCTCAGGCGGGCAGGGCTTTATCATGGCGCAGAGCGTGCTTACTGCGGGTCTGGTCATGGGCGTGATGCTGATCCCGTTCGTGTCTTCTTTGTCCGATGACATTATCACTGCTGTGCCGCGCTCGCTCCGTGACGGTTCTCTGGGCTTGGGCGCAACGCGGTCTGAAACCATCAAGCGGGTTATCTTGCCTGCTGCTTTGCCCGGCATTGTCGGTGCGCTGCTGCTGACTGCATCCCGTGCAATTGGCGAGACCATGATTGTGGTGCTTGCAGCCGGTGTTGCTGCCAATCTGACGATTAACCCGTTTGAAGCGATGACAACAATCACCGTTAAAATCGTTAATCAGCTGACGGGCGATCTTGAGTTCAATTCCCCGCAGACTTTGGTGGCATTCGCACTGGGTATCACCCTTTTCTTCCTGACATTGCTGATGAACATTTTTGCGCTCTATATTGTGCGTAAATACCGGGAGCAATATGAATGACCGACGCTGTTTTCACTCCCCCGAATACACCGCAGAAATCCACATCAACCGCACCGGCACGCCGTGATATCGGTATCAAACGCCGCTATGCTGCCGAACGCCGCTTTCGCATGTATGGTGTGGTTGCGATTGCCATCGGTATTTTCTTCCTCTGCGCTTTGTTTTTCTCGGTTTTTTCCAAAGGCTACACAGCCTTCTGGCAGACAACGATTGAAATTCCGGTGCTGCTGGATGAACAGGTTATTGACCCGACCAATCAGCGTCAGATCAATCCGAATGTGCTTGTCACCGCCAATTATCCGCTTCTGGTGCGTAATGCATTGGCAGAAAAACTGGGTGTTGATAAATCCAACCGCCCAGCCATGCGTGATCTGACACGGTTCTACTCAGATGGTGTGCGCCTTCAGCTGCGTGAAATGGTAGCCGGTGATCCTAAGCTGATCGGTACCACACAAACAGTTAAGCTGCTGGTTGCTGCTGACATTGATTCCGCTAATAAAGGTCAGATTGATCTCGGCGTTGATCAGTCCAAGCGCAAGGTCTCTGATCTGCAGGTCGGCTGGATGAAGACACTGAAGGATGAGGGCGTGATGCGCCAGTCCTTTAATACCGGCTTGTTTACGATGGGGGCTTCGAGCCGTCCGGAAACCTCAGGTCTTGGTGTGGCTTTGATCGGCTCACTTTATATGATGGCGATCGTGCTGGCCTTTGCTCTGCCGATCGGTGTGGCAGCATCGATTTATCTGGAAGAATACGCCCGTAAAAACCGTTTCACCGATATTATTGAAGTGAATATCAATAATCTGGCAGCGGTTCCCTCAATCGTATTCGGTCTGTTGGGGCTTGCGGTCTTTATCAACTTCTTCGGGCTGCCGCGCTCAGCCTCGCTGGTTGGTGGTCTGGTGCTCACATTGATGACCCTGCCAACCATTATTATTGCCACGCGCGCAGCTTTGCGTGCGGTGCCACCATCGATCCGCGCTGCGGCATTGGGGCTTGGTGCATCCAAAACGCAAGTGGTGTTTCACCATGTCTTGCCGCTGGCAGCACCCGGTATTCTCACCGGTACGATTATCGGTCTGGCACAGGCATTGGGTGAAACTGCACCTTTGCTGCTGATCGGTATGGTGGCTTTTGTGGCCAATGCGCCGGTAACGCCAATGGATCCTGCAACGGCTCTGCCGGTTCAGATTTTCATGTGGGCGAATGAAGCAGAACGTGCTTTTGTAGAGCGGACATCAGGCGCAATCATTGTGCTCCTCCTGTTCCTTGCTGTGATGAACATTATCGCTATCATTTTGCGTCGCCGCTTTGAACGCAGATGGTAAGCTAAAGTAGCTTCAGGAAAAGTGGAAACCGGTTTTCCGTCCGAAACTACGATAGCACAAAGAGGCAGAGGATACGGTCATGAACCTGATGAATGATTATATGCTGGAAAAAAAACTCGGAGAAAAGATGAACGCCTTGCCGAAGAAAATCAAAATGCGCGGGGAAAAGGTCAAGGTTTTTTATGGCGAAAAACAGGCTTTGCACGGCGTTGATCTGGATATTGAAGAGAACAGCGTTACCGCGCTGATCGGGCCTTCAGGCTGTGGCAAATCTACCTTTTTGCGCACGCTGAACCGCATGAATGATACGATTGAAGGGTGCCGTGTTGAGGGGCTTATTACCCTCGATGGCGGTGATGTTTATGACCCTAAAATCGATGTGGTGGAACTGCGTGCCCGTGTTGGCATGGTGTTCCAGAAGCCAAATCCGTTTCCAAAATCGATCTATGAAAATGTTGCCTACGGGCCGCGTATTCACGGTCTTGCCCGTACCCGTACGGAGCTCGATGAGATTGTTGAAAAAAGCCTGCGTGGTGCCAGCCTGTGGGAAGAGGTCAAGGATCGGCTCAATGATGCCGGTACCGGTCTTTCGGGCGGCCAGCAGCAGCGCCTGTGCATTGCCCGTGCGATTGCGGTGAGCCCTGAGGTGATCCTGATGGATGAGCCTTGTTCGGCGCTTGATCCGATTGCCACGGCAAAAGTGGAAGAGCTGATGGATGAGTTGCGTCGTGATTATACGATTGTGATTGTGACCCACTCTATGCAGCAGGCGGCACGTATTTCGCAAACGACGGCAATGTTCCACTTAGGTAATCTGGTGGAAGTGGGGGATACGGATATGATGTTCACCACACCGAAAGAAAAACGTACTCAGGATTATATTACCGGCCGTTTCGGCTGATCCTGCCTCAAGGTTTTATATCCTCTGGCAGTAGCAATTCAGTATAAGGAAATCTCCATGGCGTCGCAGCATACAGTTACATCCTATGATGAAGAGCTGAAGTTTCTCGCCCGCAAGATTGCCGAGATGGGCGGTCATGCCGAACGTATGGTTGAGCAGTCGGTTAAAGCCATTGTGACTGCCGATAATGCGCTGGCACAGCGCGTGATCTCGGAAGATCTGATCCTTGATGCCGGTGAACGTGAGATCGACGATAAAGCGATTATGATCATTGCCAAACGCCAGCCTATGGCTGTGGATCTGCGTGAAATTATTGGTGCAATCCGTATTTCAGCTGATCTGGAACGCGTTGGTGATATGGGCAAAAACATTGCCAAACGTGTTGCTGCTGTCTCTGAAACCCGCCAGTCGGTTAAGCTTTATCGCGGACTGGAAACGCTGGCAGAACTAGCGCGTACCCAGCTGAAAGATGTGCTGGATGCTTATGCAACCCGCTCTGTCACGCAGATCAATATTGTACGCGACCGTGATGATGAAATTGATGCGATGTACACATCGCTGTTCCGCGAGCTGCTCACTTATATGATGGAAGATCCGCGCAATATTACGGCCTGCACACATTTGCTGTTCTGTGCCAAAAATATTGAACGTATCGGTGATCACGCAACCAATATTGCCGAGACGGTTTATTATATTGTGACCGGTAATCAGATGCCGCCGGATCGCCCGAAAGACGATTTCAGCCATGATGTCGTACTTGACGAACTGCATAAAAACTAAAGACGTCTTATGCCTGCTGTGAAGCAGGACTGTCGGGGGCGCATAGCATTTATTCAATGTATTTCAGACCATCACACTGATGGCCTGAAATATAAACGCCCCTTCATATCTAAAAAAGAGTGTGGAAACGCAATGTCACATACGCCAAGAATAGCGGTCGTTGAAGACGAAGAAGCCATCAGCGAGTTGCTGCGCTATAATCTTGAAGCTGAAGGCTATCAGGTCGATACAATCCTGCGCGGCGATGAAGCTGAAATTCATCTGCGTGATAATGTACCGGATCTTTTGGTGCTGGATTGGATGCTGCCGGGCGTTTCCGGTATTGAATTGTGCCGCCGCCTGCGTCAGCGGGCTGAGACCGAGCGTTTGCCGATCATCATGCTCACCGCGCGTGGTGAAGAATCAGAGCGCGTGCGTGGTCTTGCAGTTGGTGCAGATGATTATGTGGTTAAGCCGTTTTCCACACCTGAACTGCTGGCGCGTATTAAAGCAATGCTGCGTCGAGCCAATCCGAGCGTGCTGTCGCATGTTTTGAAAGTCGGCGAGATTGTTCTCGACCGTCAGCAACACCGTGTTTATCGCAAGGAACGTGAAATCAAGCTCGGGCCGACAGAGTTTCGTCTGCTCGAATATTTTATGATGGCGCCCGGCCGTGTATTTTCCCGCACACAATTATTGGATGGTATCTGGGGGCGCGATATTTATGTTGATGACCGTACCGTGGATGTGCATATCGGCCGGTTGCGTAAGGCAATCAATACCGGTCGCGAAACCGATCCGATTCGTACCGTGCGTGGCGCTGGCTACGCATTTGGCTAATCCGCGTGGCTTTGGCCACGAACTTAGATCTTGCGCGTGGCTTTGGCCACGCATTTGGATGTTACACGTGGCTTTAGCCACGCAGTTGATTGATTAATACCCAAGGCATCAAGATAAGAATATCAAACCGGTATGGAGCAATCCATGCCGGTTTTTTTGACCGGCGATTCTGTTACGCTTAGTTTTAAAAACGCACGAAAATAGCAAAACTGGCGAGTTTCTCACGCTAACTAATGGTTTTGTGACTTTTCGTAATGAAAGTTTACTAACAAAATTGAACGGCTACCTGCATGATAGATATGAAATTCGGGGGGGGGCCGGCGTTGAAATAAGGCAAATATTGGTTTTCATGGCCTGAAATATTGCAGTTTGTTAGAGTGCAAATAAGCGAATTTTATTCTGTTGCAACAAGGGTTTAAGTTATTTTCTATTTTAGCGCTTCCTTAAAATCTTGAATTAACAAGGCGTTAACTAATTGCGCGCATTTTCTTGGGGAAAATTTAACCCGATCTTGTTAAAAGCGGCTCTGATGAAATCTGGCTTTGCGCCTTCATTTGGCCCTAATGCGCCACGATTTTTGCGAGGCTTCATGTATGGCCGGTTCAATCCGGTTTAGGCATGATGAAGAAGTGTTGATGAGGATGACCCGTTGAAGCGATCTTATTTAACGAAAACACTGTTTTTAGGGACGCTGGTCGCCGCACCATTTATTCTCGCAGGCTGTACCACGACCACAACCAGTACAAAATCAGACAAATCAGCTCCGGCGGTCTCCACCGCCAAACAATCAGGCGTTACCATTCGCAGTGGTAAAAAGACCTATAATTACAGTAGTAAAGACCGCGAATGCCTTGAGCGCGCCATGTTTTTTGAATCGGCCCGTTCCAGCCGTTCAGGTTTGGTTGCAGTCGGTACCGTGGTAATGAACCGGCTGGTTTCAGAGAAATATCCGGAAACGATTTGCGGCGTTGTCGGTCAGAAAAATCAATTTGCACCGGGCGTTATGACCCGCGCGATGAATTCTAAAGCCTTGCCGGATGTTAAAGAGGCGGCACAAGCGGTTTTGAAGGGTGAGCGTCATCCTGATCTCAAAAATGCAATGTTCTTTCATACCGCAGGTTTGAAATTCCCTTACAAAAATATGCATTATGTTTTGGTGGCGGGCGGTAATGCCTTTTATGAAAAGCGCCGCAAAGACGGTTCGCTTGAGGCACCGCTACCTGAGGTCCCTTATAATGTGGCTGCAATCTATGAGCCTAAAGACCAGTCGATGCCGCAAACCGTTTACGATGTGACAGAGACGGCTAAAGCTGCGCGCGTGACCACGCCTGATACGGAAAAAACTATACCTGTTGCCACCCCTGAAACAGTGATGGTTGCCAGTATTGATCCGCAGCGTTTTGCACCGGCGCCTGGCAAAGCGGTTCATCTTTCAAAGGCTGCTGTCACTGCTGAAACGCCTGTTCAGGTTGCTTATCATGTGCCGGTCCCATCGGAGCCACAACATGCATTTGTTGCCGGTACTGAAGAAATGAGCCAGAAAAAAGTGGATGCAATCGGGGCATTACTGCTGAAGCAGGGCCGTCCGGAACCAACATTCTAGAGCATTTCACTATCAACTTGATAGGTATGACAATCCGATAAACAAAAAACCCGCATTTAACGCGGGTTTTTTGTTTGAGAAATTTAACGTCGCATAATGATCGGCTGGTAAACCACCATCGGTGGTGCAAATTGCGGGCGGTCATTTTGCCATGCACGGATATCAGCCCGACGATCCAGATGAATCTGCAGCATGCAATTAGCCATGGCTTCCGATTTGAGTTTAAAGCCATAGCTTATGCAGGCTTTTTCATCTTCAGCGCGTTGCTGTTCAGGGGTGAGTGTTGTGCAGCCTGCCAATGCTACAGTAAAAAATGCAGCAATCAGGCTGGCTTTTTTAAATGATAAATAATTTTGATGCATTCGGATCATCGAAATTGTCCTGATAAAATATGATTATATTTTCCATATTAATCTCAATATCCGCTTATGACCATGCGAATAGAGCATAATTATAGCACTTTATGATTTATTGCCAATTTGGTCATCCGGGTAGAAGGGCTTAAATTTGATAATGCAAGGACTGGTCTGCTTGCATCTGCGGGTCTATTTGTTGTGTGAATGAATTTAAACGGAGAATCTTAATGTCAGATGCAATGGGGTCCGGTATTGATCCGGTTAAACTGGATAAATTGGCTGAAGTGGCGGTCAAGGTCGGCTTGCAATTGCGTAAAGGTCAGGATCTGGTGATTACTGCACCTATGGCCGCTTTACCGCTGGTGCGCCGAATTACGGAACATGCTTATAAAGCCGGTGCCGGTCTGGTCACACCATTTTTTGCTGATGAAGAAATGGCACTGGCGCGTTTTCAATATGCGCCCGATCACAGTTTCGACCATGCCAGTGACTGGCTTTATCAAGGCATGGCAAAGGCCTATGAGAACGGTGCTGCCCGCCTTGCGATCAGCGGTGACAATCCGCTGCTGCTTTCAGCACAGGATGCAGACAAGGTTTCACGGGCGAATAAGGCGCTGTCGATGGCCTATCAGCCAGCTTTGGAAAAAATCGCCGGTTTCGATATTAACTGGAATATTGTTTCTTACCCGAACCCGTCTTGGGCCAAGCTGGTCTTTCCGGATGATGCGCCGGATGTAGCAACCTACAAGCTTGCAGAAGCTATTTTTGCCGCCTCGCGCGTTAATAATGATGATCCGGTGGCCGCATGGACAGAGCATAATGCGCAACTGCGTATCCGCACCAAAATTCTCAATGAACGTAACTTCCGCTCCCTGCGATTTACAGGCCCCGATACTGATCTGACTGTGGGTCTGGCCGATGGTCATGAATGGCATGGCGGTTCATCAACCGCTAAAAACGGCATTACCTGCAACCCGAATATTCCGACGGAAGAAGTGTTCACAACTCCGCATGCTTTCCGTGTTGAGGGGCATGTTTCCAGCACAAAACCATTGTCGCATCAGGGCACGATCATTGATGATATTCGTGTGCGTTTTGAGGGTGGCCGCATTGTTGAAGCCAAGGCCAGTAAAGGCGAGGCAGTGCTGAATAAAGTGCTGGATACCGATGAAGGTGCCCGCCGTTTAGGCGAGGTGGCATTGGTGCCGCATTCTTCACCAATTTCACAGAGCGGCCTGCTATTTTACAATACTCTGTTTGATGAAAATGCTGCCAGCCATATTGCGCTTGGTCAGTGCTATTCCAAATGTTTCATCAATGGTGCCGATCTTACCCCGGAGCAAATTGCTGCGCAGGGTGGCAATAAGAGCTTTATCCATATTGACTGGATGATCGGCTCTGACAAAGTTGATGTGGATGGTATTGCGCAGGACGGCACTTCTGTTGCGGTGATGCGTAAGGGTGAATGGGGGATTTGATCAACGCCTTCCCTCAAGCCTTGTGCCCGCGGTTGAATTTGTAGTCAGCCGCGGGCATTGTTACTTCTGTTGTTTTTATAAATTATATTTTCAGAAAGATTTTAGATGCCTTTTATGGTCGTATATCCACCGCAAGAGCGCTGTTAACGGGAGAGAATAATGAAAAGACCTTTACGCATGGCAGCTCGTATTTTTATTATTATTGTTATGATAATTGCAGCACTGGCATTTATATTCCGCGCTAAAATCCATGAATATTATGCGATCTATCAATATGCCAATACGTTCAAGCCTGACGTTATTGATGAGAATTTCCGCTCTTTATACAAGCTTTACCCATCAATCCGTGTTGCTCAGAGCGGTGAGATAAATGTGCTGACCTATAATGAGCGCCCGCTGCCTGAAACCTATATTTATAAAGGTGAGACCAAGCAGATCGCTGACTGGCTTGAACGGTCGCAAACAACCGGTTTTCTGGTGATGAAAGACAGCGTTATTGTTCATGAGCAATATGAACGCGGTAATACCGAGCACACGCAATCTATTGCAATGTCGATGTCTAAATCGATGATTTCGTTTCTGATTGGTAATGCGGTGCGTGACGGGCTTATCAGCCTTGACCAAACAGTTGATCACTATGCTCCCCAACTGGCCGAAGGTGGTTACAAAGGCGTTACTGTTAAAAATGCCCTGCAAATGTCGTCCGGCATTGGCTTTAACGAAGATTATGGCGATCTGTCTTCGGATATTGTACGTTACATCATTCAGATGCTGACAGGATCAGTGAAAGACTTTACCGCGCATCTTAAAAATGTCCGTGCACAGGGCACTGAGAATATTTATGTCTCTGCGGATACGCAGGTACTTTCCATGGTTCTGGAAGGCGCGACCGGCAAGCCGATGACAGAGTATTTTAATGAAAAACTATGGTCGCAGCTCGGGGCAGAGGCCGATGCCTATTGGCTGGCCGATGCAAAAGGTGATGCGGTTGCTGCCGGTGGGCTCAATGCAGTGCTGCGCGATTATGCGCGCTTTGGTCTGTTGTATATGAATGATGGCCGGAACTTCAAAGGACAACAATTGGTTCCAGCGGAATGGGTTCGTGCCTCGGTAACGCCGGACGCGCCACATTTGATGCCGGGGCGGGATGACCCGCATATCGGCAAATCAATGGGCTATGGCTATCAGTGGTGGATTCCCAGTGTGCCGCAGGGTGATTTCAGTGCGGTAGGTATTTACGGGCAATTTATTTATGTCAATCCAAGACAGAAAGTAGTGATTGCCAAAACTTCAGCCTATGTGGATTACAACAAGGATGGCCGGCAGCTAAAAGATGAAAGCATTGTTGTGTTTCAGGCCATTGCTGATGCGCTTTAAATAAAACGCCCTGCCTGTTTCTACAGGCAGGGCGTTTTTAAAACATCAGAATGGTTATTCCTGAATATGAGCTTCAAGGAACCACAATGCCTTATCCAGACTGCGGGAAGCGGTCGTGAAAATATCCGCGCTGTCATCATCACCCGCCTCGTCCGCATCTTTAATTGACTGGCGAACAAGATTGGCAACTGCGCCATAATGATCAATCAGCGCATGCAGGTGATCTTTAATAGCGTAGATATCTTCCGGATAGGGCTTGAGGATTGTCGCTTCAGCAACCGTCTGCGTGGTGCCAAGTGCTGTACCGCCAAGCTGAACGGCGCGCTCTGCGATCGTATCGGAATGCACATCAAGCTCGGCACGAAATGTATCGAGCATTTCATGCACGGCGATAAACTGGATCCCTTTGAGGTTCCAATGCGCTTGCTTGGTGATCAGAGAAAGATCAATGATTGCAGCCAAATTCTTGTTCAGTAGCGCAATAACTGCGGTTTTTGCATTGGTTGGCAGATTAATTTTAGTGGAATGGTGCTTGGATTTAGATGCAGACATAGTGATTTCCTCTTATTAAAAGGCAGACATTATAGTCAGCCTGTAAGGCCGTCTGAAATTGAGACAGCACAAGAAACCGGATGCAGCAGAATGCTGTTATTCATATAACGCCTCAAACAGATAATTGTTCCGCCTGCGCTATCAAAGAGGTGCGTATGATTTTTTGCATCACTTAAAATATCTTATAATTTTTGCTCTAGAGCGGTTTACGTTTAAATTGGGTCATGTAACCCGCTCTAAGTTATTGTTTTTACGAATTATCGTGGCCGCCCAATGATTCCATTGGACTACGAAATGCTCTAGAGCGGGTTATGATCAGGTTGCATCGCAGCGCTGGCCCTAGGTTTTAGAGTTTTCACATTGTCATACCTATCAAGTTGATAGTGAAATGCTCTAGCACAGCACGAATATTTGACAGCTGTTGCTTGCAGATGCTTGCCGTGCGGCTCAATCTGCTTTAGGCCGATAGGCATGACAATTCTTGCTCTTGATACCGCATCCGGCATGTGCGCCGCCGCCCTTTATGACTGCCGGACACAGCAGCTGCTAGCTGAGGTTAGCCATGATATCGGCAAAGGCCATGCGGAAGTGCTGATGGATTATGCGGCTCAATGTTTTGCTGCAGCGCAAATTGCGCGCAGTGATGTCACCCGTATTGCAGTTAATATCGGCCCCGGTTCTTTTACCGGCGTGCGTGTTGGGGTTTCTGCTGCGCGCGGGCTTGGCTTGGCTCTGTCGTGTCCGGTCATTGGTGTCACGGGTTTTGAGGCGCTGGCCTGTGAGAATGCAGAAAATGCCAGCCAGTCAGCGCAGCCGCTGTTGCCGGTACTCATCGCTTTGTCAGCCTATCGGGGCGATATTTATGCGCAGGGCTTTGCCGCTGACGGCACGCCTTCCACCGGCCCGATTGCTGGTAATGAAGCGGAGTTGATTGCTGTTTTGGCGCAGCTCGGTGCCGATTATACGCTGTATGGCAGCGCCGCCAACCAGTTGAGCGCTGCAGAAGGCCATGGCCGCCAAGTAACTGGCACAGGCGCTTATGCCTCTATCGGCACATTTGCCCGTCTTGCAATGCTACGTAATGCCGGTGCTGCCCCTGAGCCGCTTTATATGCGTGGCCCTGATGTTAAGCCACAAAGCGGCTTTGCATTGCCCCGTCTTCAGGCCTCTTCAGTTGAGGAGGAGCAGACGCAAGGATGATCGGCCTTCCTTTTTCCCGTCGTAGTTTTGCTTTGGAAGCACTGGATCAGGCGCATTGCAGTGAGCTTGCAGCTTTGCACGCGCCGGTGTTTCACCATGCATGGGGTGAAGAAGATTTTTCCGGCATGCTTTCACAAAGCAATATTTTCGGTTTTATGACCCGCCCTGTTGGCAAGCCGAAGCAAAGTGCCGGTTTTGTACTGGCGCGGCTGGTTGCTGGTGAGGCTGAAATTCTGACAATTGCAGTGATGCCGGGTTTTCAACGGCGCGGGATCGGCCGTGAGCTGATGGAAGGCGTGCTGCGTCATCTGCATCATGAGCGGGCTGAGAGCCTGTTTTTGGAAGTTGATGAAAGTAATATTGCCGCCAAAGCTCTCTATAAACGTTTGGGCTTTTTACAAGTTGGTTATCGACCGGCGTATTATGAAACCGAGCAGGGACGCAGCGGAGCGCTGATTTTACGTAAACAAGTTTTGCCAACGCCACCGAAGACTGTGCATCCATGATCGGCATTATTCGTGTAGCAATTATTCTCGGGCTGTTTTTAAGCCTCGTTATTGCGCTGGTGCCATTTCAATATCTATTTGTTAAAGCGCGTTTGGGCTGGCAGCGGTCATTGCCAAGACTGTTTCATCGTATGGCAGCGTATTTGCTCGGCTTTCGTGTAAAAACTCACGGCAAGATTGCGACAGGGCGTCCGCTCTTACTGGTTTCAAACCATGTTTCATGGAGCGATATTGTTGTTTTATCCTCCGTAGCCAATGTGTGTTTTATTGCCAAATCAGAAGTCCGTAAATGGCCGGTTTTTGGAACATTTGCAGTTTTACAGCGTACTGTATTCGTAGAGCGTGAAAAGAAGGGCCGCACGGCCCAGCAGGCGTCAGATATTGCGATGCGTCTTGCTGGCGGCGATGCGATGGTGCTGTTTCCGGAGGGCACAACCTCGGATGGCAATCGGGTTTTGCCGTTCAAGACCTCGCTGTTTGGCGCAGCCCATGCGGCTATTCGTGAGGCGGGTGAGGAAAAGGTCGTCGTACAGCCGGTTTCTATCGCTTATACCGGCGTGCATGGCATGCCGATGGGGCGCTATCACCGCCCGATTGCCTCATGGCCCGGTGATGTGGAGCTGATGCCGCATCTCAAAGGCATTTTAAAAGAAGGCGCGATTGATGTGGAAATCCGCTTTGGTGAGCCGGTGATTGTGACCGCAGACACCAGCCGTAAAGAACTGGCGCGGATTATGGAAATACGGGTAAAAACCATGCTGCAAAGCTCATTGCTGGGGCGTGAGATTGCAGACGAGACTGTGCATTTGAGCAATCACGATAAATAAAGCTCAGCAGTGTGAAATGTTGCAGCTTAAACTTTACGGCGTAAACGTACGATCACATCAACATTGACGATTTCCATACCTTCTGGCGGAACCGGCAAATTGCTTACCAGTGGCTGGCCACCCGGACCTTCAGGAATGTCAAAAACAACATTCTCACCCTCAACAAAGAAATGGTGGTGGTCGGAAATATTGGTATCGAAATATGTTTTTGATCCTTCAACCGAAATAATCCGCAGCATGCCTGCTTCGGTAAATTGGTGAAGCGTGTTGTAAACCGTAGCTAGAGAAACCGGCACGGCGGCAAAAACTGCTTCTTCATGCAGTTCTTCAGCGGAGAGATGGCGGTCACCCTGAGCGTAAATCAGGCTGGCAAGGGCTACCCGCTGCCGCGTCGGTCTGAGACCGGCGACCCGTAAGCGCTCCTCGATCGAAGCGTTGCTGGCATGGGCGGAATGAATGTTCATCACTGACCTGTCAGAAGCTTGTGTCAAATTAGTACAAATATAATGCTTAAGGGCTGTTGCCCATTATGTCACAAGATTGATATATGCGCTGAACGAATGACTGGCAATAGCTATTCCTGTATATCTTGACAGGCAAATAGTTTGTTGCTGCCGTTTTACAGCGGGAAACACTCTGTGTTAGGAGTGTGCAAAGTTTTTGTCTGCGTCCGGCGCATCTATAATGTGAGCGTGTTCGCAGATAACGGATAAATAAACGATTGGAGTCGGTATGGCAGAGCAGAAGTCAAGTTACGGATATGAGGAGCTTCTCACTTGCGCTCGCGGTGAAATGTTTGGACCGGGTAATGCCCAGTTGCCTGCTCCGCCGATGCTGATGGTAAACCGGATCACAGAAATTTCTGAAACCGGTGGTGAGCATGGCAAAGGTTTTATCCGCGCTGAATTCGATATCCATCCTGACTTGTGGTTCTTCCCGTGCCATTTTATCGGCGACCCGGTTATGCCTGGCTGTCTTGGTCTTGATGCGATGTGGCAGCTGACAGGTTTTTACCTCGGCTGGCTTGGCGAGCCTGGTAAAGGCCGTGCATTGTCGACCGGTGAAGTTAAGTTTACCGGTATGATCACCCCAAAAACCAAACTGGTTGAATATGGCATTGATTTCAAGCGTGTGATGCGCGGACGTCTGGTGCTGGGTACGGCTGATGGCTGGGTTAAAGCTGACGGCGAAATTATCTATAAGGCCTCCGACCTGCGCGTTGGCCTGTTTAAAGATGCACCTGCTGCCTGATCCGGCAGCCTGACAGGGCTCACAGCTAAAAGGCGACTGTTTTAAATAGTCAAATAGTCGCCAATTATGCAGCAAATTTGCCGTAAATAACCAAGTTGGGCAAATTTGATTGTAGTAGAGCTTGATTGTCAGGTGATATTACACAAGATGATAATAAGAGGCCGTCTGGTCTTGGTATGGCGCGCTGTATGCGCCGTGCCTTAGCGCAAAGTTGAAGTATTTTGCTGCACCATACAAAGATAGCGTCTGCAGGCACTGAAAAAGCCAAGGATGCGAAGGAGATTTCTATGCGGCGTGTTGTCGTTACCGGAATGGGGATTGTTTCCTCTATTGGTAATAATACCGAAGAGGTTCTGACCTCTTTGCGTGAAGCAAAATCGGGTATCCGACGGGCTGAAGATCAGGCGGAACTCGGTTTCCGTTGTCAGGTCTCCGGTATGCCGCAGATTGACGTTGAGGCATTGGTCGACCGCCGCGCTATGCGTTTTCATGGCCGTGGTACCGCATGGAACCATGTCGCTATGGATCAGGCTATTGCAGATGCCGGCTTAAGTGACGAGCAGGTTTCTAATGAGCGCACCGGCATTATCATGGGTTCGGGCGGTCCTTCAACACGTACTATTGTTGATTCCGCCGATATCACCCGTGAAAAAGGCCCGAAACGCGTTGGTCCTTTTGCAGTGCCTAAAGCGATGAGCTCAACCGCATCCGCAACAATGGCGACATTCTTCAAGATCAAGGGTATCAATTATTCGATTTCCTCGGCTTGTGCGACATCGAATCATTGCATCGGCAATGCTGTTGAGATGATCCAGTATGGCAAACAGGATCGTATGTTTGCCGGTGGCTGTGAAGATCTCGACTGGACACTTTCGGTATTGTTTGATGCCATGGGTGCAATGTCTTCCAAATATAATGACACACCGGAACGTGCCTCCCGTGCCTATGACAAAAACCGCGATGGTTTTGTGATTGCCGGCGGCGCCGGTGTATTGGTGCTGGAAGAGCTGGAAACAGCGCTGGCACGCGGTGCTAAAATCTACGGTGAAGTGGTTGGTTACGGTGCCACATCGGACGGTTATGATATGGTTGCACCATCTGGTGAGGGAGCTGAGCGCTGCATGCGCATGGCACTTTCAACGGTTAAGGGCAAGATCGACTATATCAACCCGCATGCAACCTCAACACCAGCCGGCGATGCACCTGAGATTGAAGCAATCCGCAAAGTGTTTGGCACAGGCGATGCCTGCCCGCCAATTGCAGCAACAAAATCGCTAACCGGTCACTCGCTGGGTGCTACCGGCGTTCAGGAAGCTATCTATTCTCTGCTGATGATGCGTAATAACTTCATTTGCGAAAGCGCACATATTGATGAAATCGATCCGGATTTCGCCGATATGCCGATTGTGCGTAAACGCATTGATAATGCTGAAATCAATACGGTATTGTCCAATTCCTTCGGTTTTGGCGGCACGAACGCGACGCTGGTTTTTCAGCGTTATCAAGACTGACGGAGAGAGATGATGCAGGGTTTAATGAAAGGCAAACGTGGGCTGATTATGGGCGTTGCCAATAATCACTCCATTGCCTGGGGCATTGCAAAACAGCTGGCCGCTCAGGGCGCAGAGCTGGCATTTACCTATCAGGGTGATGCTCTTGGCCGCCGTGTGACACCACTGGCCGAGCAGGTTGGCTCAAGTTTTGTACTGCCATGCGATGTGGAAGATATTGCGTCTGTTGATGCGGTTTTTACTGAGATTGAAAAACAGTGGGGCAAGCTGGACTTTGTGGTTCATGCGATTGGCTTTTCTGACAAATCCCAGCTCAAAGGTCGCTATGCGGATGTAACAACGCGCGAGAATTTCAGCCGTACAATGGTGATTTCGGCCTATTCCTTTACGGAAGTGGCTCAGCGCGCTGAAAAGCTGATGACAGAGGGCGGTTCTATCCTCACGCTCACTTATGGCGGCTCTACCCGTGTGATGCCGAACTACAATGTGATGGGCGTTGCCAAGGCAGCTCTTGAAGCTATGGTACGTTATATTGCTGAAGATTATGGTGATCGCGGTATCCGCGTCAATGCGATCTCGGCTGGCCCTGTGCGTACATTGGCAGGTGCCGGTATCAGTGATGCACGTGCGATTTTCAACTATCAGGCACGTAATGCACCGCTGCGCCGTACCGTGAATATTGATGAAATCGGTAATTCAGCACTGTATCTGCTGTCAGATCTGTCGAGCGGTGTAACCGGTGAAATCCATTATGTGGATTCGGGCTATAACATCGTATCTATGCCGACACTGGAAGAGCTAAAAAAAGCTGACGAGGTCGGTGAGTAAAATCGCTCGAGCCGTTACAAAGAACAATAAAAAAGCCCGCTATTTGGCGGGCTTTTTTATTGAGCAACCAGTTTAAAACTATTTATTTACGAGCTTCTATGACTTTGAAACCGTCTTTATCCAGCAAAGGCATAACCTGCCTGAATTGCTGCTTCAGCACCACTTCATAAGGCAATTGACGGTTGGCAACCATTAACAGGCGCCCGCCAGATTTAAGACGCTTGGCTGCGGCGGTGATAAAGCTTTGCCCCAAAGAGATATCGGTGTTGCGACCGGTATGAAATGGTGGATTGCAGAGCACGGTATCGTAAATTTCTTTGATCGGTTCGCTGGTAATATCATGCCAGTAGTAATGCAGCGGTGTTACCGGATTAAGCGCTGCGAGATTAAGCTTCGCCATTTCCAGCGCCTCATAATCCGCTTCATAAAGGTCAATGCGCGTGATTTTAGCAGGGTGTTCAAGGCAGGTCGCGCTTAAATAACCCCAGCCGGCACCTAAATCTGCGACATGACCAAAGGCAACACCCTTGATAAAGGGCGCCAACAGGGCTGAGCCCCTGTCAATCTCGCCATGAGAGAACATACCGGCTTTCGTCCAGAAGCGGCCGTCAACGCGTTTTTGCTCCGGAATAAGCTCTTGTATGGTTTTGCTATCCAAATCGTCTGGGCGTGCCAGCCAGTAGGCAACAGCATGGTTTTTAGAAAGGCGGTCGATGGAGGGAGAAATTTGTTCTGTGCGTTTGCGGAAACTGTCAATACCAAGCTTTTTATCGCCGGCAATAATGATCATCCCGCCAGGTTTGACCTGGCTCAGCAATGCGGCAAGCCACTCTTCATTGCGTCCGCGATGTTTGCCAAGCAAAATCAGTCCGCCTGAATAAAGTTCATCCGTGCTTAACTGCGATGCCACTTGAAAGCCGGCCTTTTGCAGGGCGAGCCATTCAGGTTTGGATGGTTGGATGCAGTGTAATATCTGTTTCCATTCGCTGCTCATAGTATTATCTGCGCTGATACCAAAACAGAGATACTTTTCAGACACTAAAGGAAAGTCAAGAATGTCATTCGCAAAAGGAAGAAATAATGTATTTTGTGCGCCTATAATCATGTGCTATCTTTGTTGTCTGAACATTTATTAGAGCTTATTATAAAGTGTAGATATATGCTTTATTTGTTTTTTATTGTAAAAAACATCATTGTTTACTTTTTAAGTTGTGGAGAAATCAATTTACATTGCTGTAAGGATTTCAATTTACGTTGCCTTTTTTCAGGCTGCGTATTTATGCACTGGCTTGACGAATGATGGGGGGCGTCATGGGTCGTAAATGTTGTCAGCCGAATTGTTATGCTTGCTGTTTAGATACGCATAAAGCCATCATGCAGCAGCTGGAATATATGTGTGAGGAGGCCCTTAGCAATCGCCAGGATTTTATGGTTTATTTACTAAATATGGCCAGATGTGAAGCACAAATGATAGTTGATTGTGCAATACAGGAAGCGCAACTACAAAAAAACCGAGGCTGGAATACAGAACATACAAAGTTGTAGCGCTGCTTTATTCATATTGCGTAAAGTGTTCAATAATTGAAAAACCCCGCATATCAGATGATATGCGGGGTTTAAAAGCTACTTATTCAGCAGCTGTTTCTTCTTTTTTCTCAGCAACTTCTTTGCCGGTTTCCTGATCGACAACTTTCATCGACAGACGCACTTTACCGCGCTCGTCAAAGCCCATCAGTTTAACCCAAACCTTCTGACCTTCCTTAACCACATCAGTGGTCTTGGCAACGCGGTCTGAAGCCAGCTGCGAGATATGCACTAAGCCATCACGCGGGCCGAAGAAGTTTACGAAAGCGCCGAAATCTGCAGTTTTAACAACTGTACCTTCGTAAATTTCGCCGATTTCCGGTTCTGCAACAATGGAGTGAATCCATTTCTTGGCAGCTTCGATTTCCTTACCGGAAGACGACGCGATTTTAACAGTACCATCATCTTCGATATTGATTTTGGCACCGGTCTTTTCAACGATCTCACGGATAACTTTACCGCCTGAACCGATCACATCACGGATTTTGTCAGTCGGAATGCTCATCACTTCGATGCGCGGAGCAAACTCACCAAGTTCAGCGCGGGCGCCGCTCAGTGCATTGGCCATTTCACCAAGAATATGGATACGGCCGCCTTTAGCCTGTTCCAGAGCAACTTTCATGATCTCTTCGGTAATACCGTCGATCTTGATGTCCATCTGCAGAGCAGTAATACCATTTTCGGTACCGGCAACTTTAAAGTCCATATCGCCGAGGTGATCTTCATCGCCAAGAATGTCGGACAGAACAGCGTAACGATCGCCTTCCTTGATCAGACCCATAGCAATACCGGCTACAGGGCGGGTCAAAGGAACACCGGCATCCATCAGCGCCAGCGAGGTGCCGCATACGGTTGCCATTGAAGACGAACCGTTGGATTCAGTGATTTCTGATACGGCACGCAATGTGTACGGGAACTGCTCTTTGGTTGGCAGCATCGGATGAATAGCGCGCCATGCCAATTTACCGTGACCGATTTCACGACGACCCGGTGAGCCCATACGGCCGGTTTCACCAACCGAATATGGCGGGAAGTTGTAATGCAGCAGGAATGTTTCCTTGCGCATACCTGTCAGGCTGTCGATGAACTGTTCATCTTCGCCGGTACCAAGCGTTGCAACAACGATTGCCTGTGTTTCACCACGGGTGAACAGAGCCGAACCATGGGTGCGTGGCAGCAGGCCAACTTCGGATTCAATGCGGCGAACAGTCGACAGGTCGCGGCCGTCAATACGGGTACCGGTGTCGAGAATGTTCCAGCGAACGATTTTTGCCTGCAATGACTTGAAGACAGTCGCAATCTGCTCTGCAGTAAATTCGGTTGTTTCAGCATCTTCCGGCAGGAAATGTGCCTTAACCTTGGCTTTTGCCGCATCAACAGCAACATAACGTGCCTGCTTGTCGATGATTTTATATGCAGTGCGCAGGTCGTCTTCAACAACTGCAAGCATCGCTGCTTCAGGTGCAGAAAGATCTTCCGGCTGGTAGTCGCGTGGCTCTTTAGCTGCAACTTCAGCAAGGCTGATAATCGCATCGATCACAGGCTGGAAGCCTTTCTGACCGAAAACAACAGCGCCGAGCATCACTTCTTCAGAAAGTTCCTGCGCTTCTGATTCAACCATCAGAACAGCATCAGATGTACCGGCAACAATGAGATCCAGCTTGGTTTCAGCCATTTCATCAAGATGCGGGTTCAGAACATATTCGCCATTAATGTAGCCAACGCGCGCACCACCGATCGGGCCCATGAAAGGAACGCCGGAAATGGTCAGCGCAGCAGAAGCTGCAACGAGCGACAAGATGTCTGGATCATTTTCCAGATCATGCTGAATAACAGTGATGACAACCTGCGTGTCATTTTTGTAGCCATCAGCAAAAAGCGGGCGGATCGGACGGTCGATCAGGCGCGAAACAAGAGTTTCGTTTTCGCTCGGACGGCCTTCACGCTTGAAATAGCCGCCTGGAATACGACCGGCAGCATAGGTTTTTTCCTGATAGTTAACAGTCAGAGGAAAAAAGTCCTGGCCTGGCTTTGGCTGTTTCGCCGACACAACGGTAGCAAGTACCACTGTTTCGCCGTAAGTGGCCATAACCGCGCCATCGGCCTGACGGGCGACTTTACCGGTTTCGAGAATGAGCGGACGGCCGCCCCATTCGATTTCAACTTTATGGGTGTTGAACATATCTTGTCCTTGGCTTGGAATGGCTTGGTTTCTGCGCTGATGATAGCGCGTTTGCCATTCCGGTTTGGAACAGGGCGCGGGCAAGACAACGGGAAGCTCGGTTTCAAGTGACGAGCTGCCTGCAATCCTGCCTGCAGGACCTGTTCAATACAGTTCCATAGCGGATCTTTCAGCATATGCTTTAAGACCCTGCTGCATTGAATCCGTTTTGATATATCCGATTTCTCGGTTGATCCGGATGATGCAGTTTTGAAGTTCCAGATCAGCTGTCAGGCAGAATTGCCTTGAACTGTTTGGCATATCCGGATGAGTTTTAAATAAAAATACGCTCCGGTAAAGAGTTCCGGCGAAAACCTTAAAGGTTCTCGCCGGAATTTGCGCTTAGCGGCGCAGGCCGAGACGGCCGATCAGGGTCTGATAGCGCGCTACATCAACACCTTTAAGGTAGTCAAGCAGAGTACGGCGCTGAGAAACCATCTTCAAAAGACCACGACGTGAATGGTTGTCATTCTTGTGGCCTTTAAAGTGACCGGTCAGGTTAGAAATGCGTTCCGAAAGAATCGCTACCTGTACTTCAGGAGAACCGGTATCGCCTTCTTTAGTTGCGAAATCCTTGATGAGGGCCTGTTTGCGTTCAGCAGTAATCGACATCGTAATGTCCTTTATTTTAAGAGGAGAAAAGTCGCCCGTAGCCAAGATGTCGTCCAGCCGGGGCCGTTTATAAAGTCTTGTCTGCCATGACAGAAGACAGGACTTGTAGAGCATATAATGGAAATGAAAGCTTATTTCCAGACACATTTCAAAAAAGCCTGCAATGCAGGCTTTTTTGAGGAGTAAACGCCAGTAAACACAACACTATGTTTACTGTGTGAACACACGCTTTGGTTTGAACATACCCTGTTCAATATACCCGATGGCCAGCAACTGGTTTTTAAAGTTGGCACAAACTTCATCGGCCTGTGCCGGTGCGTCGCGGCCACGCAAAATTACCGGATTGCCCATTCTGATACGGTGAGCCTGTTCGTCTGACAGCGATATTTGCACCAGATCTTCAAGCGCTGCACCGGTATCAATAATCAAAGCATCAATGGCGGAAAAATCACGTGGTGCTATCGGTTCCGCAAATTCTGCCTCGTCAACAGCCTCGCCATTTTCTTCAGATGTGGTTTCAACTTTAACAGGCAGTGGCGGCCATGCGGCTTCCAGTTCTGCTAAAGTCACGAAATCATCTTCATTGAAAGGCGCAACTTCAAGGCGGCGCAATTCGGCAATATGGCCAAAACACCCCATATCGCGGCCCATATCACGGGCGAGTGAACGCACATAGGTGCCTTTGCCGCATTCAACTTCAAACACAGCCTGTCCGGCTTCATTGATTTCAACCAGCTCTAAGCGGTCAATCTCAACTTCACGCGACGGAATCGCAACAGTTGCCCCCTCACGCGCCAGATCATAAGCGCGCTCGCCGTCAATTTTAATGGCAGAGAACTGTGGTGGGATCTGCTGGATAACACCGGTATATTTAGGCAGTAAAGCGAGGATTTCTTCCTCGGCAGGGCGCTTGTCGGACGTATTTGTGACCGGCCCTTCCAAATCATCTGTTGAGCGTTCTTCGCCCCAAGTGACCGTGAAAGTGTAGATTTTCGTGCCGTCCATCACATAAGGCACCGTTTTGGTGGCTTCGCCCAAAGCAATCGGCAACATGCCTGAAGCCAGCGGATCAAGAGTACCCGCATGCCCGGCTTTTTCAGCGTTAAACAACCATTTGATCTTTGAAACGGCCTCTGTTGAGCCCATGCCTTTCGGCTTGTCAAAGATCACCCATCCGGAAACCGGACGGCCTTTTTTCTTGCCTCTGCGTGCCATTATTCGCCGTTTCCGTTTGGTTTGTTGAGGTTGGTATCAAAACCGTCTTCATCGTCCTGATCTGTTTCAGTCAGGTCACGGGCAACTTCAGGCGAGCGCAGCAAGGCGTCAATCTTGGCAAAATTGTCAAAACTGGTATCAGGACGGAAACGGAATTCCGGCATATATTTCATTTGGCGCAATTGCGGTGCAACGCGGCCACGTAAGAATTTGGCATGGGTAGCCAGTGCTTTAATCACGGTCTGTACATCGGTATTGCCGACAACGCTGATGAAGCATGTGGCAATTTTCAAATCCGGTGACATACGCACTTCGGTGATGGAAACAACGGTATTGTTGAGGGTATCGTCACGGATTTCGCCGCGTGACAGCACTTGAGCCACGGCATGACGAACCTGCTCGCCGACGCGCAACTGGCGCTGTGACGGTCCTGTAGAGGTAAAACGGGACATGTGGACTCCAAAAATATTGCCCAAAACATCGGACGGCGGAAAAGGCAAATGTTGCACATGATCCGCAAAGCCTCCAACGGCTTTTTTAAAAAGGGAACAGCGGCAATGCCCGTATTTCAGGCACTGCCGCTGTTTTATTAATTACAGCGTACGCGTGATCATCTCAACGCGGAAGGCTTCGATGACATCGCCTGCGCGCATATCGTCGTAGTTTTCAAACGCCATACCACATTCCTGACCCATCGGCACTTCGGATACTTCGTCCTTGAAGCGCTTGAGCGTCTTGAGCTTGCCTTCGTGTACAACAACGTTGTCACGGATAAGGCGTACACCGGCACCACGTTCAACCTTGCCTTCGACCACACGGCAACCGGCAACTTTACCGACTTTCGTGATGTTGAAGACTTCAAGGATTTCCGCGTTACCAATGAATGTCTCACGACGTTCTGGTGGCAGCAGACCGGACATTGCCGCTTTAACATCATCAAGCAGATCGTAGATGATATTGTAGTAGCGGATCTCGATACCCTGCTGCTGGGAAAGATCACGTGCCTGTTTATTGGCACGAACGTTAAAGCCGATAATGGCTGCATTTGAAGCTTCGGCCAGAGCAATATCGCTCTCGGTAATACCACCGGCACCCGAATGAACGATACGTGCACGCACTTCGTCTGTGCCAAGCTTGTCGAGAGAAGCGATAATGGCTTCAACCGAACCCTGCACGTCACCCTTAATAACCAGCGGGAACTCTTTGAGCCCTGTTGATTGCAGGTTGGACATCATCTGTTCAAGCGAACCGCGTGAACCGGCCTGACGGGCAACAGCCTTGTCACGTGCCAAACGCTGACGATATTCGGTGATTTCACGTGCTTTGGCTTCATTGGCAACAATGGTAAAGCGATCACCTGCCTGCGGTGTGCCACCCAGACCAAGAACCTCAACCGGCATTGCAGGGCCGGCTTCTTTAACATGTTCGCCACGATCATTGATCAGAGCGCGCACGCGGCCCCATGCATTACCGGCAACAATGATCTGACCCGGATGCAAGGTACCCTTCTGAACCAGAACGGTTGCAACCGCACCACGACCACGGTCGAGCTGGGCTTCGATAACCACACCTTCGGCTGTACGTGTCGGATCGGCTTTCAGATCCAGCAACTCAGCCTGCAACAATACGGCTTCAAGCAGTTTGTCGAGGTTCAGTCTGTTTTTCGCAGACACTTCCACATCCAGCACCTGACCGCCGAGGCTTTCTACGAAAACATCATGCTGCAACAGGGTGGTGCGAACCTTCTGCGGATCAGCAGTCGGCTTGTCGATTTTGTTGATCGCCACGATGATCGGAACGCCGGCAGCTTTCGCATGATTGATCGATTCAATCGTCTGCGGCATCACGCTGTCATCCGCTGCAACCACCAGAATGGCAATATCGGTTGCCTGTGCACCACGAGCACGCATTTGCGTAAACGCGGCGTGACCCGGTGTATCGATAAAGGTGATCTTGTGGCCGTTTTGTTCAACCTGATACGCGCCGATATGCTGCGTAATACCACCGGATTCACCCGATACAACATTGGCACTGCGGATCGCATCTAGAAGTGATGTTTTACCGTGGTCAACGTGACCCATAATGGTCACAACCGGCGCACGGGAAATCATTGCACCCTGATCATCTTCAGTTGTGAAGATACCATCTTCAACGTCAGATTCTGCAACGCGCTTCACGGTATGGCCGAATTCTTCAGCCAGAAGCTGTGCCATATCTGTATCGATGACATCGCCAGGCTTCATCATCTGACCCTGTTTCATCAGGTATTTGATGATGTCGACTGAGCGTTCAGCCATACGCTGTGCAAGTTCCTGAATAGTAATGGTTTCAGGGACAATAACTTCACGCGAGATTTTCTCGCGGGTTTCCTGCATCTGCGAACGCTTGAACTTTTCCTGACGACGACGCATGGCCGAAAGGGAACGCGCACGGCCTTCGTCTTCCAGATTGCTTGTCAGTGTCAGTTTGCCGCGACGACGGTCTTCTTCAGCCTTAGTCGGCTTTGTAGCGCGCACTTCAGGCTTGGCAGCAACATTGCGGCGCACACCTGCCGGACCACGACGATCATCATCATCTTGTGTCTGGGTTTTGCGGTTCAGAACCTGCTGGGTCGGTTTTTTATCGGCCAGCGGCGCTTCAGCATTAATATCGCGTGGCGCAGGTGATGCAGGACGTGCTGTACCGGACTGGTTAGGACGAGCCTGACCCGAGCGGGAATGGCCGGCAGCAGGGCGGTCACCGGCAGGGCGCGGTGATGGCGCGCGTGCAGCGCCAGCAGCAGGCTCACGCTTGCGTGCTTCTGCTTCGGCTTTCGCTTTGGCTTCTGCCTCAGCTTTGCGACGGGCATCTTCTTCAGCCTGACGGCGTTCAGATTCAAGACGCTCGATTTCACGACGCTTTTCTTCTTCGGCGCGGCGCACAGCTTCTTCTTCAGCGCGCTTACGGTCTTCCGCATCACGGATCACAGCGCCTTCAAGGGCACGGCGACGGGCATCCATTTCCGAGCTCGACAGGGTGTTGAGCACCATGCCGGTACGGTCATTGCCACGGTTACGCTGATCATTGCGGGCACCCGGACGCGAAGCACCCTGTGGCTTGTTATAGCCGCCACCTGCAGGACGTGCACCTGGACGTGCGCCAGCCGGCGCCGCCGGCTTAGGTGCAGCAGGCTTCACAGCGGCCGGAGCCGGAGCCGGTGCTGATGTTGCTGCAGGTTTTGCAACTGGCTTAGGTGCAACCGCTTCAACTGGTTTTGGAGCCGGTGCAGCAGGCGCTGCTTCTGGCTCGGCTTTAACAGCAGGAGCCGGAGCTACTTCAGCAGCAGGTGCTGGCTTTGCAGCCGCTTCTGCTACTGGAGCTGAAACCGGAGCCGCTGCTTCAGCGGCAGGTGCTGATACAGCCGGAGCCGCATTCTCTGGGGCAGCTGCAACCGCGTTAACGGGAGCGGCAGCTTCAGCAGCTGTTTCCGGCTTCTCGTCAGGACGTGTAAACTTGCGTTTTTTCGTCTCAACGACCACGGACTTTGTGCGGCCGTGGCTGAAATTCTGCCGTACAGTGCTCTGTTCGACGCCTGGCCGCTTAATGGTCAGCGTCTTTGTCGTGTTGACGCTCAGCGTCTTGTCGTCGCTTGATTTACTGTCGCTCATTCCGTTTCCGTTTCCTTCGCAGCATTCGCTGCCGAATTTTCCAAGTTCGCTGCGCATTCGCCGCGATATTTATGCAGCTGAAGCGCCCGCGTGACGAACCCGGTTGCTGCCGTTCCTTCAATCACGGCAGCATGTATCACATTTCCGCCGCCAAATGCCAAATCCATTTCCTCTCCCGTAAAAAGGGAGTAGGCGGATGTATCTTTACCGCCGGCAACTCTGGTAGCATGACGTGCCTGATCCAGTTTTCTGATGCCGTCGGGCGCTGCGGTTGTTGCATGGAGCACCATTATAGCGCGTCCTGAACGAACCACAGAATCAACTTTTGCCGAGCCGGTAATGATTGCGCCCGCTTTTCTAGCCAGTGCTAGACTGCCAAGAGCGGATTTTGTCAATAGTCTGTCGACCAAAGAGCCTAAATCTGCAGGCACTGAAACCTCTGTTTTTAAGGCACGTGCCAGCAGTTTGCGTTTGACTGCTTCGTCAACAATGCGGCGCTCGGCTTTAATCCAGCAACCGCGTCCGGGTAAATTTCGTTTAATATCGGGTACAATACTACCGTCGGGGGCCGCCACAAACCGGATCAGATCTACAGCCGGGCCGCTCTCTCGTGTAACAATACAGGTCCTGTCATTTTTATCCGGTTTCAACCAGAACTCCACTTCGCTCGAAAACAGCGCCGGTGGAGAGGAGCTGTTTTCTACTTTAATAGTGCTGCGCGGGCATTAAGCCCGTGAGCAGCATTGGAACACAAAGCCAGCGCGGATACTGAATATCCGGCTGTTTGTGCTGTCTGCGGCAACAAGCCTGTATCCGTATTGCAGATACAGGTAGTGTTACCAGTCATTTGCCGCTGCGCGGACATCAAAGTCCGCCCATACGGGTCATAAGAACTACGCGGGTAGCAAGAACAGTCAGCTGCTTACGCATCTGTCTGCTCTTCATCTTCTGTCGCTGCCAGTTCTGAGGCTGCTTCTTCCAGCTGATCTTCTGTGATCCAGCCTGCTTTAAGACGGGCAGCAAGAACCATTTGTTCAGCATCAGCACGCGATACTTCGAAATTCGAGAAAATACCGGCATGATTGATGGTTTCTCCATCTTTGCGCTCACGCCAGCCCACAAGATCATCCACCGCATAACCGGCAAAATCATCCATGGTCTTCACGCCGTCTTCACCGACCGCAACCAGCATCGCACTGGTCAGACCCGGTAATTCACGCAATTCATCCGTTACACCCAATTCCAAACGGCGGTCATTCAGATCACCCTCAAGACGATCCAGATATTCTTTCGCACGCTCCTGAAGCTCGGATGCGGTATCCGCATCAAAACCATCGATCGAGGCAATTTCATCGCTTTCAACATAAGCAATTTCTTCAACCGAACCGAAGCCTTCGGATGCGAGAACCTGACCAACCATTTCATCCACGTTCAGGGCATCCATGAACAGGCTTGAACGTTCAGCAAATTCTTTCTGACGGCGCTCGGATTCTTCATGCTCGGTCAGGATGTCGATATCCCAACCTGTCAGCTGTGAAGCAAGGCGCACATTCTGACCGCGACGACCGATTGCCAGTGACAACTGGTCATCGGGCACCACAACTTCAATGCGCTCGGCATCTTCATCAAGAACAACTTTTGCCACTTCAGCAGGCTGAAGCGCATTGACGATGAAAGAAGCCGCATCCGGTGACCATGGAATAATGTCGATCTTTTCACCCTGCAGTTCGGCCACAACAGCCTGAACGCGTGAACCGCGCATACCAACGCAGGCACCAACAGGATCAATTGAGCTGTCACGTGAGATCACGGCCATTTTGGCGCGTGAACCCGGATCGCGGGCAACCGATTTGATTTCGATAATGCCGTCATAAATTTCCGGCACTTCCATGGTGAAAAGCTTGGTCATGAACTGCGGATGGGTACGCGACAGGAAAACCTGCGGACCACGCTGTTCGCGGCGAACGTCATAAACATAGGCGCGGATACGATCGCCGTAGCGGAATGCTTCACGCGGGATCAGTTCATCACGGCGCACAACGGCTTCACCGCGGCCCAGATCAACAACCACATTGCCGTATTCAACGCGTTTAACAGTACCATTGATGATTTCACCAAGGCGGTCTTTAAACTCGTCATACTGACGGTCACGCTCGGCTTCACGCACTTTTTGCACAATAACCTGCTTGGCCGACTGTGCAGCAATACGGCCAAAATCCATCGGCGGCAGCTGGTCAGCAAGAAAATCACCGATCTGCGCATCAGGATTGCGTTCATGGGCTGATTCCAAAGCGATCTGTGTCGCGTAATCATCAACCAGCTCAACAACTTCAAGCAGACGCTGAAGTTTGATTTCACCGGTCTTGGAATTGATGTCAGCACGGATATTGGTTTCCAGACCATAGCGCGAGCGGGCAGCCTTCTGAATGGCATCAGCCATCGCGGCAATAACGATCTCACGGTCAATAGATTTTTCCCGCGCAACCGCATCAGCGATCTGAAGAAGCTCTAGCCTGTTTGCACTGACTGCCATTGGTCTCTCCTTGGTGCAGCACCCGTTTTTTGCTTCTGGGTGCGAAAGCTTTTTTATTCTGGAACATCAACCTGTGCTCTTAATGACAGGATTGTCCCGAATGCGTTTCAATGCGTTTATTCTTGTTCCGGCGCGTCTGTCTGTTCTGCTGCATCTTCCGGCTCATCAATCAGCTTGTCGCTTAATTCATCGCCGGGGATGCGGCCTTCACGCAGGGCTTTGTCTTTGCGCAGGGCATCACGGATCAGGTCATCAGTCAGAATCAGACGGGCTTCAGCAATCAGCTCAAACGGAATCGGTGTCTGGGCTTCAGCGCCGTATGTAGCCTGATCGATTTCCAATGTCACAGTATCATTTTCAACATTGATAATGCGGCCGCGGAATTTTTTGCGGTTATCATGCAGCATCGATGTTTCAAGTTTAACAATATGACCCTGCCAGTTGGTAAAATCAGATTTACGAACCATCGGACGATCAATACCAGGAGATGAAACCTCCAAGTGATATTTACCGTCAATCGGATCTTCAACATCGAGTACCGGCGAGACGGTACGGCTGACGATTTCACAATCTTCAACCGTCATTGTACCATCAGGACGCTCAGTCATGATTTGCAGTGTCAGGCCGTTTAGGCCGGAAAGCCGGACGCGAACCAGACGGAAACCGGCAGCATTAATCGCCGGTTCAATCAGCTTGGCAACCTTCGCATCAATACCCGTTTCACGGATAATGCGTGGTTCATCCTTGGCTGCATCGAGCGCTGTGATTGCCTGTTCCTGTTGTATCTGTTCGTTCACCCGGAATTCCTTAAAGATTGTTTGCCGGCGGGTAGCTCACTGTTCAGGGTTATTACCAAACAAAAAAGAGCGGGACCGGTGGGACCCACTCTTGTTCTACCGACCAAGAATTTGAAGTGACTATACAGAAAACCACAGTGATTGACAAGGCCGTAATCCTGCGCGCAAGCTTATGCCGTGCCGAATTGCTTAACGTCGTATAAAGGTCAGATAAGCGGCTGTGCGCCCTTCACGAAATGCTTTGGCTTCATAGCGGGTGCCGGGCCATGCCTCGTAGGGCGTATGCCAGTCAGCTGCATTTTGCGCTGTCCATTCAAACGCACCATGATCATGGCAGTGTTGCAGGGTCCAGTTCACATAGCTCTCAATATCAGAGGCAAAGCGGAACAATGCACCCGGTTTTAGCACACGGGCAAAGCGTGTGAGATTTTTTTCACTGACGAAACGGCGCTTCCAGTGTTTTTTCTTGTGCCAGGGATCAGGGTAAAACAGATCAATACCGTCAAGGCAGGCATCCGGCAGCCAATCGAGCACCAGCGTTGCATCATCATCAAACAGACGCAGATTTGCCAGCGGATTGGCATCTTGGGCACCCAGCATTTTGGCCATACCGTTAACAAAAGGCTCAACCCCGATAAAGCCGGCTTCAGGCTTGCGGGTGGCCTCATGTATCAGATGTTCCCCACCACCAAAGCCGATTTCCAGCCTGACTTTTTCTACCGGCGCCATAAACAAGGTGCGCATATCTTGCGGTGCAGGCTGGCTTAGATCCAGCTTAAGCTGCGGCAGCAGGTCTTCACGTAGAAACCGCTGATGCGGGCGCAGTGGTTTGCCGTTTCTGCGGCCATAAAAACCTTCTGTTGCCCGTGAACCACGTACCTGTGTTTCATCCGAGGTGTCAAAATGAGTCTCGTTTTGGCTGTCAGGCTTGTGTTCATTATCAGACATCAGATGTGTTCTTTTTGGTCGGAATTATCGGGATGGCGCTTTGATGATCTGCTTTACACAGAATACAGTGCTTAAAGTCTACCGGTTTTTGCAAAGTAATTTCAAAAGCTAAGGGCACCACACAATCATGCATGATGCCCTCACTATAAAAATATGCTGAAAAATCAGACCTTAAGAGCCGATTTTAACGCCTTGACGAGGTCGGTCTTTTCCCATGAGAAAGAACCGTCGCGTCCGGCTTTGCGGCCGAAATGACCATAAGATGCGGTTTTGGCATAGATCGGCTTGTTGAGATCCAGATGCTTGCGAATACCGGTCGGTGATAAATCCATTACCTGACGCAGTGCCGTTTCCACATCACTTTCAGCCACTTTGCCGGTTCCGTGCAGGTCTACATAGACCGAAAGCGGCTGGGCAACGCCGATCGCATAAGACAGCTGAATGGTGCAGCGGTCTGCAAGACCGGCGGCAATCACATTCTTGGCCAGATAGCGTGCAGCATAGGCCGCAGAGCGGTCAACTTTGGTGGTATCCTTACCGGAGAATGCACCGCCGCCATGGGGTGCCGCGCCGCCGTAAGTATCAACAATGATCTTGCGTCCGGTCAGGCCGGCATCGCCGTCGGGGCCGCCGATAACGAATTTACCGGTCGGGTTGATATACCAGTTGCAATCGGTTGCAATCGGCAAATCGCTGAGCGCTTCGCGGATAACCGGTTCAACGACCTGACGGACTTTGGCTGAATCCCAGCTGTCATCAAGATGCTGGGTCGACAGCACGATTTGTGTAATCTCAGCAGGCTTGCCATTGGCATAACGCACCGTGACCTGACTTTTGGCATCAGGGCCGAGCTTGCCATAATCGCCTTCACCTTTATGGCGGGCAGCAGACAGCAATTCGAGAATTTTATGGGCATAATAAATTGGTGCAGGCATCAGATCAGGTGTCTCACGGCAGGCATAGCCGAACATGATTCCCTGGTCACCTGCGCCTTCTTCGCCCTGACGGTCGGCGGCATTATCAACGCCTTGCGCAATATCCGCGGATTGTGGATGCAGCAGCACATCAATTTTAACGGTACGCCAGTTGAAGCCGTCTTGTTCGTAACCGATTTCACGGATCGCTTTACGTGCAGCAGCCCGGAAGCGTGCAGGGTTAACCTGATGATGACCTTTGGCATCGCGAAGCGGCGTGCCGTCTTTGTCTTTTTTCAGGAATGTATCAGGCACACGAATTTCACCGGCGATTACCACACGGTTGGTGGTGGCAAGCGTTTCACAGGCAACACGCACAGACCACGGATCAACACCGGTTTTGCGGGCTTCCTTATAAATCATATCAACGATTTCATCGGAGATACGATCGCAAACCTTATCCGGATGACCCTCGGATACGGATTCACTGGTGAAAAGATACGAACTGCGTGACACGGGAAACCCCTCTTGAAAACCTAACGCATGCTTGGCATTGCGCAGATACAGTTGTTTGCAGGTTGCGCGCTGATTTATACCGCACAATACCTGCCTATAATCAGCACGAAATGGCGCGATATACAACTATCTGCATGTGTTTATATGGAGATTTGAGCGAAAAATCAGCCTTTAATCATCGTCGTGAGCGAGCGTTTTGACCAGATCAATGATTTTCCTGCGTATTTTCGGATCAGATATTTTAGTGAAGTAACGGGTTAACTGTACACCTTCGGTGGTATGAAGAAAATCAACCACATAGGTGGTTTCATTATCTTCACTGAAGCCGCCATTTGGTTGTCCCGTTTGATCCGGCGCATCTTCAAAAAAGAAGGCCACAGGTACACTTAAAATAGATGAAATTGCCTGCAAGCGGCTGGCACCGACACGATTGGTACCTTTTTCATATTTTTGGATTTGCTGAAAAGTTATTCCAAGATTTTCGCCGAGCTTTTCCTGACTGAGACCGAGCATGTTACGGCGCAAACGAATGCGGCTTCCCACATGAATATCAATAGGATTGGGTTTCTTCTTATTCTCGGTCATTAACAAATGCTCCTCGCTTAAGCGAGCTTTCCTTTATGAAAAATGAGGACTGAAATCTGCATGTTTTCGGGAAATTATAGGGTTCATCTGAAATTTCATCAGCTTCATATGTATATCATAGTATCAAAAATATGATGTCAACCGAAACGCTCGGTACGCATAGCCTTAAACCCCCATGAAAGCGCTGCCATTATCAAAAGAATGATGAAGAACTGCTTTTCACCGGCGGGTTTTCCCCAGAAGGTTGTGGTTTGTTGCGGCAGGCGACCATCAATAAAGCCCACTTCGTTTAAACTCAGCTGCTGAGTGATTCGACCATACGGATCAACAATCGCAGACACACCATTATTGGCTGCGCGCAACAGAGGAAGCCCTTGTTCAACCGCGCGCAATTGTGCTTGCCGGAAATGCTGATAGGGCCCCGGCGTATTACCATACCACGCATCATTAGTAATATTGATAATAGCATTTGCAGGCGCTCCCTCATAGCCAAGTTCGGAGGGAAAAATCACCTCATAGCAAATCAGTGGCAGTAAGGTGAGCTTCGGATTAACAGTCAGCGAGCGCCGCTGAGGTGCTGCGGTAAAGCCGCCCGGCATTTGCACAACTTCTTGCATTCCAAAAGATCGGAGCAGACCTTCGAGTGGTAAATACTCGCCAAATGGTACCAGATGTACTTTATCTGCCGTTAGCGGGCTTGCAGCAGCAGTGCGGCTGGAATTCTTCTCTGAATTGTTAAGAGGGCTATCAATAGCAAAGATGCTGTTGAAATAGAGCGGGTCCTGAAAATTGCCTTGTGCATCCGCTGTGGGCTGATTTGAGCGCACGGCGCCGGCAAGAATAGTCTGGTTTGGCTGCAAGGCCTGCCGCATCGCTTCTATTGCCTGGTCAGCCTGCGGCAATACATAGGGAACAGAGGTTTCGGGCCAGATAATCACATCCGGTTTTACCGGCACTGAATTGTCCGAGCTTGGATTATTAGCAAGGGGCGCACGGGTGCTGAGCTCGAGATGCTTGTCAAAAATGACGCGACGCAGCTGATCATCCCATTTGGCATCCTGTGCTATAGATGCCTGCACAAGGCGGATAACCGGCGCATCACTGGCAAACTCTGCATCAAGAGCAGGGGCATTGTTGAGGCGCCACATTCCGTAACCGACTTGAGCACTCAGCAGCATAATGGCAATTGCAATGCCTGAACGCCAACCGTAGCGTTGTTCTGCGCTGCCAAACAGCAGTGCAGGCATAGCAAATATTAGCACTGCAAGACTGTTCATCCCATACAGGCCTGTAATGGTTACCGATTGCATCCATAAAGGCGATGGCATCAGGGTATAGCCAAGGGAATTCCACGGAAAACCGGTGAGAACAAAGGCGCGCAGCCACTCGGTAATGCCAAGACAGATCGCAAGCACGAAAATACGGACAAGGCCTGCGCCCCAGAAAATACGCGCAATCGCTATAGCGAAAGCGAAGAAAAACGCCAGAAATGCCGGTAATCCCAGCACTGCGAGCGGCAAAGCCCAGGCAAAAGCTTGCGCATCCACCAGCAATGCCATGCCGATCCACCACAGCCCTGCAACAAAATAGCCAAAGCCAAACAACCAGCCAGTGGTAAAGGCAGGCAGCAGGCGCTTGTAGCCTGTGCGGGGCTCTGGGGTTTTATCGCTGTCGATCAACCATATCAGCAAGGGAAAACCGATAAAGCCAGCGGGCAAAAAATCAAATGGCGGTAAAGTCAGCGTGACTACTGCACCGGCAAAAATCGTTAAAAGCGCTTTGCGCCAACCGGTTATGTTTTGGGTCAGGTCAGTGATTTTACGGCTGATAGTGGTTTGCACGGTTGAATAAGCTTTCTGAGCCGGAGCATCGGACGCTAATTATCTTGCATAAAGCACGGTTGCGTACGTGTTCAGCTCCTTCAATGCTACGATTATTACCAATGACGAATTTTAGCTTATCAGCTTAGGAGCTTAATATTAAGAAAAACTGAGGGCAGAATTCCTGAATCCAGATGCCAAAACACCGCCGGTTATGCCAGCGGTGTCTGATGATCAAAAATCTGGTTATCAGCTTTGAAAATATTCGGTATTATTGGGCGTGATCCGCACTTTATGGATGCGGCGAGAATCGGCTTCCAGCACTTCCAGCTCATAATCGGGCAAGGCCTCGACGATCGCGCCGGTTTCCGGAATACGCCCAAGCACAGAGATGATCAGACCGCTCAGCGTGTCAACATCTTCACTGTCTTCACCTTGCACAAAGCCTGCACCGATCAGCTTTTCAAGCTCTTCAAGCTCGGCACGCGCATCAACAGTATAAGAACCGTCAGGATTGCGGATCAGCGACAGTTCTTCATCATCATGTTCGTCTTCAATATCACCGACAACCATTTCGACAATGTCTTCAAGCGATGCCAGACCGTCAGTGCCGCCATATTCATCAATAACCAATGCCATCTGAATATGGCTGGCCTGCATACGTGCCATCAGGCTGCTTGCCAGCATTGAAGAAGGCACAAACAGCACCTTGCGCATCAGATTGAGTTCACTGATCGGCGTTGTCAGGTCGATTTTAGACAGATCATAGCGCTTGGCAGCAGCCGGAGTTGATGTGTCTGTTGCGGTATCTTTTGCGGGGCTCTGATCTCTGCTCATCCGCGTGATGTAATTGAGCACATCACGGATATGGATCATGCCGCGGGCATCATCAAGCGTTTCAACATAGACAGGCATACGGGAATGGCCGGAAGATTCAAACAGTTCCAGCAGCTCACCGAGCGGTGTTGAATATTCAATCGCATCAATATCAGCGCGGCTGATCATCACGTCATCGACGCGTAATTCACGCAGCCGCAGAATATTGTTGAGCATGGCTTTTTCTTCGGCAGAAAAAGCGGCATCTCCGTCATTGTCTTCCGATAAAGCATCCGTCAGATCTTCGCGCAGCGAACTGGTTTGGCGGGAACGGAGAAAAGGAAATAATCCGGCAAGAAGTGAGCGCTTTTCGGTCGGAGGTGACCGTAAAGTACTGGTGATGGTACTTTGCGCTTCAGGATCATTCTGCGATACGGCGTCACTGTTGCCAGTACCCGTTGAGGAGTTGCTATTCGTCTGGTCAGCCATGGTCAATCGTTTTCATTATCGGGTGAATGTATCGTATAAGGGTCAGGTATGGCAAGAGTGAGGAGAATTTTACGCTCCAGAGCTTCCATTTCCTCGGCTTCTTCTTCATCTTCATGGTCATAACCCAAAAGATGCAGCAACCCGTGCACAATCATATGATGCAGGTGCTGATCAAAGCTTTTCTGTTCATCAACAGCTTCGCGTTCTACCGTTTCTCTGGCGATAATAATATCACCAAGCATCGGTCCCGGCTTGTCGCCGGCAGCAATCTCGAAGGCCGGAAAAGACAAAACATTGGTCGGCTTGTCTTTATTGCGCCATTGGGCATTAATTTCCCTAATGGATGCATCATCGGTCAGAACGATGCTGAGTTCTGTGACCATCTTCGGCAAAGCCAATTGCTGCCAGACGGCCTCAGCACAAGCCTCGGCAAGGCTTTCATAAATTTCACTGCCGCCCTTTTCGGGAGTGTCCCAGAGCGGGCTCTCAGTGAGAATATCAATTGTGATCATCTCGGTTCCGTTAAAAGCCTGTTCTATGGCTTACAATCATTAAGAAAGCAGCCCTGCTTTTAACAAGCGGGGCTGCTATATGCACTATATATAAGACGATATCATTTATGCGGATGTTTTACCGGCTTCACTGTCAGCCGGAATATCGGCCTGGATGGCCTCATCAGGTGTGATTGTACGTTGCTGGCGCAAGGTGCGGGCAGCGCCGCGTTTTTCATAGGCCCGCACAATGGCTGCAACCATCGGATGGCGCACCACATCCTTGTCGCTGAAGCGCACCGTGACGATATTTTCTACATCACCGAGAATTTCCAGCGCTTCCACCAAGCCGGATTTCTGGCCGCTTGGCAGATCGATCTGGCTCGGGTCACCGGTAATGATCATGCGTGATCCCTGACCCAAACGGGTCAGAAACATTTTCATCTGCATGGTTGTGGTGTTTTGTGCCTCATCCAGAATAACAGCAGCATGTGCCAGTGTGCGGCCACGCATAAATGCCAGCGGGGCAATTTCAATTACTCCGGCTGCCAGCGCGCGCTCCACTTTATCGGCGGGAATCATATCATAAAGCGCGTCATAGAGTGGGCGAAGATACGGATCGACCTTTTCTTTCATATCGCCCGGCAGAAAGCCGAGACGTTCGCCTGCTTCAACCGCAGGTCGTGAAAGAATGATGCGCTCCACAAGGCCGCGTTCAAGCAACATCGCTGCATGGGCAACCGCCAGATAGGTTTTGCCTGTGCCGGCAGGGCCGGTGCCAAAAACCAGCTCTGAGCGCTCCATAGCGCGCATATAGGCATCCTGTGTAGGGGTGCGGGCAAAGATTGTTTTCTTGCGGGTGCTGATCTGGGCGGCTGAAAGCCGCGCTTTTGATTCCAGTGTCGGCAAGCTCAGCTGGTCATTACTTTCAGGCGTTATATTGGCCGCCATGCGCAATGCGCCGTCAACATCGGATTTACTCAGGTCGTGCCCCTTTTGCAAAAGCGAATAAAGGTGATCAAGAACGATACGTGCCTGTTCTGTGACTGCGGCCGTTCCGCGCAAATCAAGCTGATTGCCTTTGGAACGAACATCAACGCCGAGCTTTTGCTCAATATAAGCGAGATTTTCATCAAATTGTCCGAAGAGGGCACTTGCCAGCCGGTTGCTGTCAAAGGTCAGGACAATATGTGCCATGTCGGAAGCGCCGTTCTGTTGCGCGGAAGATGTGGCGCCTTTCTGCTGTGCAGAAGATGTCGGAGTGGACTGTTTCAGTTTTTCAGTAACCTGTTTGCCCGTGGTAACGTTCAACCGGCTCTCCTTGAAGTTGCGGTTTGGGAAATTGCGGTTTGGAAAAATGCAGTCTTTTATGCGTTTGTACCGGTATGCTTATATCAGATATGGCTGTATTCAATGAGTAACACGCCGCCATTCCTGTCTGATAATATTTGGCATGATTATGGTACAGATTGATGACACTGTCACGTGCGAAAGCTTGAACACACAAAGATGTCAGCTGCTCTTCAATGCCATCAGGCTGTTGGTGCCGGTCGCATGCACTTTCACTTTGACAATATCACCGATTTCGCCCGGTTCATTATCCACAATTACCGGAATAAGCCACGGTGAACGCGCAATCATCTGGCCTTCAAAACGACCGGGCTTTTCGAGAAGAACGTGCATTTCGGTACCAACAAGGCTGTCCTGAAACGCATATTGCTGCTCACTGAGAAGCGCCTGCAAGCGCTGAAGGCGTTCATCCTTCACCGCTTCATCCACATGGTCCGGCAGATCGGCACCGGGCGTGCCGGGGCGCGGAGAATATTTGAATGAATAGGCCTGCGCATAACGCACAGTGCGTACCAATTGCAGCGTATCTTCAAAATCCTGATCCGTTTCACCGGGAAAACCGACAATAAAATCACCGGATAATGCTAGATCAGGGCGACCAGCGCGGATACGTTCAACGAGTTGAATATAATCCTGCGCTTTATGTCTGCGGTTCATAGCTTTGAGAATACGGTCTGAACCGGATTGCACCGGCAGATGCAGATAGGGCATCAGAATATCAAGATCACGATGGGCGTTGATCAGCGCCTCATCCATGTCGCGCGGATGGCTGGTGGTATAACGCAGATGCGCAATGCCCGGAATGTCTGCCAAGCGGTAAAGCAACTCGCCAAGACCCCATTCACGGCCGTCATCGCCTGCACCATGCCAGCCATTTACATTCTGGCCAAGCAGGGTCAGATCACGCACACCGGCCTGTGCCAGTTTGGTGGCTTCATTGACAATCTGGGCAACGGAGCGTGAAACTTCCGAGCCGCGCGTGTAAGGCACCACACAGAAAGTACAAAATTTATCGCAGCCTTCCTGCACCGTCAGAAAAGCCGATACGCCGCGCTTGCGCACCTGTTCGCGGCTGGCGCTCGGCAAATGCTCGAACTTGTCTTCAACGGCATATTCCGTATCAACAACCTGACGGCCCTCACGCACCTCAGCCAGCGCTTGTGGCAACCGGTGATAGGTTTGTGGGCCCACAACCAGATCAACGGTTGGCGAACGGCGCAAAATTTCGTCACCCTCGGCCTGCGCAACGCAGCCCGCAACACCAATAATCAGATCCTGACCATTGGCATGGCGCTTGTTTTTCAGTTTTCGCAGACGGCCAAGTGCAGAATAGAGTTTTTCAGAAGCTTTTTCACGGATATGGCAGGTATTGATCAGCACCATATCTGCATCATCAGCACTGTCTGTAGTAACATAGCCTTCTGTTGCCAGGCTGTCGGCCATACGCTGGCTGTCATAGACATTCATCTGACAGCCATAGGTTTTAACAAATACCTTGCGTGTATTACCGGTAACCGCGCTTGGTTCAGCGCTGGTAACTTCACCTGCTTTGGTCGCGGGTGAAACAGTATCTGAAACGCTGGCTGCAAGCGCAGTTTCCGCTTCGTGGTGATGCGTGTGGGGTGCTGATTGATCCTTCATGAGGGGCTTTTAACGCTTTTCCCTTCGGATGAGAAGTGGGCAGATGCGCGCAAAAATATTTTGATAGCGAAGATACCTTGGCGCGCGCTCAGTGTTTTAATGCCGCACATATATTTTTAGTCAAAAACCTCACCGGGATAAGCACCCCAGATTTGTCTTTGGCGTATCCAGCCGCGTGTACCGCTGACATCGAGCTGGCACCATTGCCCACTACATTCGCGGATAGCACTGATGACCCCCGGCTCTAACCGCGCCACCACGCGCGCAGTTTCATTGGCGCTGGCAAATAAATCAATCAGGGCTTCGGTTTTACCGCGCTCCCAAGGGGCAACAATCGCTGTACGCTTACCGGCAAGCAGCGATTGGTAAACCCAGCCTTCAGTACCGTCGGCATCGCGGATGCGTCGCCAATTATCATATTCTTGAATAATTTCGACAGGCAGACCGGACTTGGTATAAAGCCATGACACGGCATAATCTCGGCTAGGGCCAACTCTGGTATTAACACGGGTAGGTTTGAGGCTCACAAAACGCGGGATCGGCAAGCCGCTTGGGCCGAGGTTTTCTGTAGGCGATTCGCCCGATGCCGCACTTTGAGCAGCCGCATGGTGCCCGTTGTTAAAAGCGGGCAGCACAAATATGCCGGAAATTATACCAGCAGCAAGCAGAAGACAAAAATGGAATTTACCCGTTTTACGCATATGCAGATTCATTTACAGTCCTGACCGGATCACCATTTGAACAGGCAGACAAAGTTTTTGCAGTTCAGTGTCGTTTGGTGGCCACCGGCTGGTGATAAAGATCGTTTATTGAGACCGGCGGTTTTTCTTTGTCTTTGTTCAATTGCCTTGCTAGACAGGAAAAGAACCATGACAATGCCGTACTGTGCACCTTCTTGGTTAAGGAGGTCTCAACGCGACACATCAAAGGGGTGGAAATGTCGGGCAAAAAGAAACCATTGGTCGTCATTACCCGGAAATTGCCGGATCCTGTTGAAACGCGCATGCGTGAATTGTTTGATGCGCGTCTGAATATTGACGATCAAAAAATGTCGCGCGAAGAATTGGCGAGCGCTATGCGTGAGGCCGATGTGCTGGTGCCGACGATTCGCGATGTGATCGATGCGGAGCTGATTGAGCAGGCGGGTGCCAATCTCAAGCTGATCGCAAATTTCGGCAATGGCGTGGATAATGTGGATGTTGCAGCCGCTGCCAAGCGCGGCATAGCCGTAACCAATACCCCCAATGTGCTGACTGAAGACACTGCTGATATGGCGATGGGGCTGATTTTGTCTGTGCCGCGCCGTTTGGTGCAAGGTGCCAATGTTTTTTCTGATTCCGGTGAGTGGCCGGGCTGGTCACCGACATGGATGCTGGGTCGGCGTATCTGGGGCAAGCGTCTTGGTATAATCGGCATGGGGCGCATTGGTACTGCCGTGGCACGCCGCGCCAAAGCGTTTGGCCTCGCAATCCATTATCATAACCGCAAACGCGTGCATGCTGCGGTTGAAGAGGAGCTGGAAGCAACCTATTGGGACAGCCTCGATCAGATGCTGGCGCGGATGGATATTATTTCCGTGAACTGCCCGTCAACACCGGCAACATTTCATTTGCTGTCAGCGCGTCGCATTGAGCTGATGCAGCCATCAGCCTATCTGGTTAACACCTCGCGCGGTGAAATTGTTGATGAAAATGCCCTGATCAGCCAGATCGAAAACGGTAAACTTGCGGGCGCTGGTCTTGATGTTTTTGAGCAGCATCCGGCGGTGGATGAACGCTTGTTGAAACTGGCCTCTGAGGGCAAAGTGGTGATGCTGCCGCATATGGGATCGGCAACGCTGGAAGGCCGCATTGATATGGGCGATAAAGTGATCGTTAATATCCGCGCATTCTGGGACGGTCACCGCGCACCGGATCGCGTGCTGCCACCACGCGTTTGAGCCGGTATTACCATGTAAATACAAAAAGCCGCTGAACTGTTGCAGCGGCTTTTTGTATGGGGATTATAATTTTACGGGCGGCGGAAATGCGATGGCAGATCGTAAAGATAGGCAATCCGGTCAATACCTTCGCGCAAATCCTCATACGATACTGTCATTGTGTGGCCATTGGCGTGGATCATCGTCTTTGCATCGGTCATAATCGCAACATGGCCGGGCCAGAACACCAGATCACCGCGCTGCAGATCGGCATAATCCTTACCGGCATCAATGACCTCTCCTAAGTGATCACCTTGCATATCGGAATCGCGCAGCACATCACGTCCTGCATCCAGCATTGCAAGCTGCACCAAACCGGAGCAGTCAATGCCAAGGCCGGACGTGCCACCCCATAAATACGGCGTGTTAAGCAGGCTCTCAGCGGTTGAAACATAATCAGTCACTGTTTCATCAATTGCGCGCAAATGCTTGGCAAAAATGGCCGTGCCATCTGCCAGCATGCCATAGCGACTGCCACGGTTTTCTTTAAATTCAGTAATGCTGACGACCGACCCAAGCGATAAAACACTGGTATGGCGAAAGCGCAGATCAGCACCGGAATAGATGAATGTGCGGGGCACACAGATGCGATGGGTCGGGGCGGAGCCGGTGTCTCCAAGCTCGCTATCCGCAATATAGCCAACATAACCGTCGCGCTTGGCCTGTACCCAGCTCCAGCCATGAGCCTGTTCAAAAACAGTGACCTCATCGCCATACAGGATTTGGCTTTGCGGGCCGCTCATTGGTTCAGGCTTACCGCGCAAATCGCAAACCGGCACAATAACACGTTGCGTAAAACCTTCGGTAAAGGCTGCAGCATCAACTTTTCCGCGCAATGCACTGTCGGCAAGATCAGGGCGATAGGCGTTCAGGCGGCGATCAGGCTTAGTCATAAAGGCAATTCCTTGGACTTATCAATGATACGGTCGCCCAGTCTTTCGACATAGAGGGCGCCGTTGACAGTTCTTTTAATAATAACATTGCGCAGATCCTGCGGGTCACGGTGGCGGCTCACCAGTCCCATTGTGCCCATCGTATCAAGGGCGCGGGTGATCACTGGTTTGGTCACACCGAGCCGTGCAGCCAGTGCCCGCACGGTATGGGGTGGTGTTTCCAGATAAATGGTCAACAAAACAGCCATTTGCCGCCAGGTGAGATCATGGCTTTCATCGCGCACTTGTGACAGGGAGACAGTTTGTAGCAATGTCAGCGCCTGTAAGGGTTTTAACTCGACAGCCATGAAATACCGCGTTTCGTTCGGTTAAGTGTTTGCGCTATAGCGCTGCTTGATCACATGATAAAGCGTGCGGATACCCTGTGCCGCACCGCCTGCGGGCGCAGCCGGTTTTTCAACTGGTGTCCAACCGTAAATATCGAAATGCCCCCAGACTTTGGCATTTTCAACAAAACGCGACAAGAACAGAGCGGCGGTAACCGAACCGGCAAAACCGTCTGATGTGACATTGTTGAGATCGGCAATTTTAGAAGTCAGGCGCTCCTCGTAAGGTGCCCAGAGCGGCATGCGCCACAAAGGATCGGCCACCATTGCGGCCTGTTCGCTGACCTGCGTAGCAAATGCCTCGTTATGGCTGTAGAATGGCGGCAGGTCAGGCCCCAATGCAACGCGTGCGGCACCGGTAAGTGTGGCCATATCAATAATGAGATCGGGGTTTTCTTCATCTGCCAATGTCAGCGCATCGGCCAGAACCAGACGCCCTTCGGCATCGGTATTACCGATTTCAACAGTCAGGCCTTTGCGCGAGGTCAGCACATCGCCGGGGCGGAATGCATTGCCGGCAATAGCATTTTCAACGGCAGGGATCAGCACGCGCAGACGCACCGGTAGTTTGGCATCCATAATCATACGGGCAAGACCCAGCACATTGGCCGCGCCGCCCATATCTTTTTTCATCAGGAGCATGCCGCTGGCAGGTTTGATATCCAGACCACCGGTATCAAAGCAAACACCTTTGCCGACCAGTGTTACTTTCGGGTGCGTTTCCTTACCCCAAGACAAATCGATCAGGCGCGGTGCTTTATCGCTGGCGCGGCCGACCGCATGGATCATCGGTAAATTCTGCTCCAGCAGCGCATCACCGGTAATGGCACTAAATTTTGCACCATAGGCAGCAGCAAGATCACGTGCAGCCAGTTCCAGCGCATCAGGCCCCATATCATTGGTCGGGGTATTGATGAGGTCGCAGCTCATGGCGCTGGCATCAGCCAGACGGCGGGTTTCAGCCAGATCATGCAAATCTTTTATAAACAGATTGGCTGTGTCTTTTGTATCTGCACCATTAGCGCGTTTATAGCGGTTGAACTGATAACCGCCGAGCAGAAAACCGAGTGCAAAAAGATCAGCATTCTCAATCGGGCTTGCAATATGCCAGTTACCGGCCGGTAAAACCCGGGCAAGCTTGCCGCTGATGAGGCGACCTTCGCCGCTGCGGTCTTTATCGGTGGACTGAATACCAAACAATGCGCCGGTGATGTGTCCCTGATCATTGGCAAGGATCAATAATTGCCCGGCTTTGCCTTTATAGCCATTGGCCTGCGCCCAGTTGCGGATCGCTTGCGGTAATTCACCACCGGTTAAAATATCCGGTGTGACCAGCCATACCGGACGACTGTCCGTAGCCTGATGATCCAGAAGAGCAGCACGGTTCGCAGATAAAGCAAGGGATGTCATAATCAGTTCCGATAATTATTGCAGGAGCGGGCGGGAGCACAGATGAGTCGCTCTGGTTAAACAGAATAAGCAATCGCCAATAAATAAGGCAAGCTTACAGGCAGTGTTGATGATTTCCTTTCTTGACCCTTGAGCTGTGCTTTATGATAAGCCATGTTCTGTGAAAGCTATCATGAAACAGCTGAAGGCATTCTTTGATGCGGCGAGTGATCCTTATTATACTCGATTCTTTTGGCATTGGCGGCGCGCCAGATGCTGCTGCCTTTGGTGATGCCGGTGCCAATACACTTGGCACGATAGCTGGCGCCTGTATGCGCAATCAAAAGCCGCTATATTTACCGCATCTGGCAGCACTAGGTTTGGCAGAGGCAGCGCAGCTTGCCTGTGGCAGCCTGCCAGCGGGTTTGCCAGCACACACATCCTTAAGCGGGTTGTGGGGTGCTGCCAGTGAAATATCTGAGGGCAAAGATACACCTTCCGGCCATTGGGAAATTGCCGGTTTACCGGTGCCGTTTGCATGGGGCTATTTCCCCAAAACCATTCCGGCCTTTCCTGATGAATTGATTGCAACCATAACCACCCAGCAAAATTTCAGCGGAATATTGGGGAATTGCCATGCATCCGGCACCCAAATTATTGCGGATTTTGGTGAGGAGCATATCAGGACCGGCAAGCCGATCCTCTACACATCCTCGGATTCCGTTTTGCAGGTAGCAGCCCATGAGCAGCATTTCGGGTTGCAGCGGCTCTATGATCTGTGCGCTGCTTTGCGGCTGCTGGCTGATCCGCTTAATATCGGGCGCGTTATTGCCAGACCCTTCATTGGTGATAGCAGCTCAAATTTTGAACGTACCGGTAACCGGCGTGATTATGCGGTGCCGCCGCCGCAGCCAACCCTGCTCAATGTTGTTGAAGCCTCCGGGCATGATGTTTTTGGTGTTGGTAAAATCAGTGATATTTTCGCAGGCTCTGGTATTACCAAACTGCGTAAAGCCCATGGTAATGCAGCACTCGTTGATGCCACATTGGCCTGTATGGACGAGGCAAAAGACGGTGATCTGATTTTTACCAATCTGGTGGATTTCGATATGCTTTATGGCCACCGGCGCGATATTGCCGGTTATGCGGCAGCATTAGAGGCCTTTGACAAGCGCTTGCCTGAGCTGCTGGCAAAAATGCAAACCGGTGATCTGATGATTCTCACTGCCGATCATGGTTGCGATCCGGGTTGGCCCGGCAGTGATCACACGCGTGAATGTGTGCCAGTGCTGATCGCCGGTGCCGGCAGTGGCACCATAGGCATGCGTCACAGTTTTGCAGATATCGGCAAGTCGATTGCGGGCTATCTTGGGCTTGATGCCAGTTTGTGTGAAACACTGCATGGTGAAGATTTTTTGATGCATATTAAGCATGTAAACACTGCGGCATTCTTGCCGATGAATGGAGGCAGTGATGCCTGAATTGCCGGAGGTGGAAACTGTCCGCCGCGGATTACAGCCGGTGATGGAGGGCGCAGTGGTTGAAAAGCTGGTTTTAAACCGGCCTGATTTGCGCTTTCCTTTTCCTGAAAAACTGAGTGAACGGCTGCTTGGACAGAAGATTATTTCTTTAGGGCGCCGTGCCAAATACCTGCTGATAGAGTTTGAGGATGGCGCCAGCCTGATCAGCCATCTGGGGATGTCGGGTTCATACCGGATTGAACCGGATATACGGGGGTCGTTAGATAATCAGCCAGTTCATCAGGCCGATGATAGCTTTTATTATCCCAAGACCAAATATCCGGAAAAAAATACCACGCATGATCATGTGGTTCTGCATTTGGCTACCGCACAATATGGTGCGCGTCAGGTCATTTATAATGATCCGCGCCGCTTTGGTTTTCTGCTTCTGGCTGAGAGCGGCGAGTTGGAGGGGCACGCCTCACTGAAAAATCTTGGGATTGAACCAACCGGCAACAGCCTCTCGGGGCCAGTGTTGGCGGCCTTATTCAAGGGCAAAAAAGTCACGTTAAAAGCCGCTTTGCTGGATCAGCATCTGATTGCCGGTCTTGGCAATATTTACGTGTGTGAGGCTTTGTGGCGTGCAGGGCTTTCACCGTTGCATGCTGCGGGCGAGGTGGCGGATGACCTGCATGTGTCGGAGCTGCTTGCCACCTGCATCCGGGATGTTATTGCCGATGCCATTGTTGCCGGAGGCTCAAGCCTGCGCGACCACCGGCAAACAGATGGCACGCTTGGATATTTTCAGCACTCTTTTGCAGTTTATGACCGCGAAGGGGAGCCGTGCCGGCGCTGCGGCGCTTTGATAGAGCGCATTGTGCAAAATGGGCGTTCAACATTTTATTGTGCGGCATGCTGCACATAATTTTCTGCAAACACAGGATGAAAAGCCGCCGCCAAAGTGCGGCTGTAAGGGGTATGAATGATGGCTTATGAAACTATTTTATCTGAAACGCGCGGTGCAGTTGGTTTGGTCAGGCTGAACCGCCCGCAGGCATTGAATGCGCTTAACACGCAGCTTATCACCGAGCTGACGGCTGCTTTGCAAGCCCTTGATAAGGATGATGCGGTAGGCGCCATCGTGCTGACCGGATCCGATAAAGCTTTTGCAGCTGGCGCTGATATTAAAGAAATGCAGTCTTTAACTTTTGCGCAAGCCTATGGAAACGATTTCCTGAGTGATTGGGAAGGTATTAATGCGATACGCAAACCGGTGATTGCTGCGGTCAGTGGTTATGCACTTGGCGGCGGTTGTGAACTGGCAATGATGTGCGATTTTATCATTGCTTCGGAAACGGCGAAATTCGGCCAGCCTGAAATTACCCTCGGTATTTTACCGGGCATGGGCGGCACACAGCGTCTGGCGCGCTTTGTAGGTAAGGCTAAGGCCATGGATATGGTTTTGACCGGCCGGATGATGGATGCAGCAGAAGCCGAGCGCAGTGGTCTGGTTTCACGTGTTGTAAGCCCGGATGCACTGCTTGATGAGGCGTTGAAGGCTGCCGGACGGATCGCGGCTTTCTCAAACCCCTCCGTGATGATGGCCAAAGATTGCGTCAACCGCGCTTTTGAAAGCACATTGCAGGAAGGCCTCAAATATGAGCGTCGCTCGTTCCATGCGCTTTTTGCGACCGAGGATCAGAAAGAGGGCATGGCAGCTTTTGTCGATAAAAGAACGCCCTCATTCTCAAACCGCTGACAGAACTGCCAGGAGGCCAGGGGAGCAAGGTGGTATGCGTGATCGCAGCAATGCTGCGATTCTCTTCGCCCACGATGCGCAGCACTAGAAAAAGCTGTGCTCTGACGGAGCCGATCGGAATCAACGGCGGAATCTATCTGCCGTTTTTTCCACTTGAAACCGGCCTTGGGGCTTGAAACTATGGCTCAGGCGGGGCTATTACGCTTATAGAGGCTGTAATATCCGCCTGTTGTGGGATTTCGCAGCATTTCTGCGAGAGAATCCACATTGACGCGCTGGCAAAGCTGATCTATAAGCGCGCAACAAGTTTGGTAGCTTTCGGGCTGCCCAGATAGACTTATGCTAGATTGATACCGGTGGCCTGCCTCTTCGATATACTATCGATGCTGAAAAGCCCGCTGGAAAGCTGACAGAAAAAGAGAGGCATATTATGGCCAACACATCTTCGGCCAAGAAGGCGGTTCGTAAAATCGAAGCCCGCACCGAGGTCAACAAATCCCGTCGTTCGCGCGTTCGTACATTCATTCGCAAGTTTGAAGATGCGATTGCACTGGGTGACAAATCTGCTGCACAGGCCGCATTCAAGGATGCTGAGCCAGAAATGATGCGCGCAGTATCAAATGGCGTGATTCATAAGAACACAGCTTCGCGTAAAGTATCGCGTTTGGCTAAGCGTCTTAAGAACATGGCAGCCTGATTTCAGGTCAGATAGTTTTTAAAAACCCGGTCTTTGTACCGGGTTTTTTTGTGTCTGTATTTCCAGTTTATTGTGAAGTTTTTGAAGATTGTGGATCACCCGATTCTCTCAGGTTTCAGCCGAACTAGAATCGCTGGCATGGCGTTGTGCTAAATGAAAACAAATGCTTAGCGCCAGTGTCCTGATTCTATTCGGTGCTTACAATTTTCCCCGGATTTTTATAATTTAGAATTTTATATTCTTACATTTGCAATGGTTTTTAATCATCTTGGCCCCCTTTATGCACAATTCTTTTCTGAGTCTGGGGATTGCACCAAACCATCTTGAGTCAAGTGAATTATTATTATTTTTTTTCCATCATGGGATTCTAGAAGGCTTAATAATTAGCGCGATAAAAAGGTGTTGAATCCAAAGGTCTTATTAATTTCAGGGCCTATCCAAGTGTTGCTGTGCGTATTGAAAGACAGATGAAATGGTTAAAAAACTCTTAACGGCACTCTTGCCCTAAGAGTAAAGAGTTCGCTAATGTTGGTCTATCAGTGCTCTGGATCACCGGCATAACAATAGCGGGCATCCGGATATAATTTCAAAGTGTATGAGGCGTTTAACGCAGAATTTTCAATTCTGTGAATGAGATTTCTTGTGTCTTTGAAATGTAAGGAATGTGCGGGGGCAAAACGTGTGGGACAATAATCTGATCGGTGCCGCTAAAGTGAAGCATGTTTTGTGGCGGGATTAATTCGCTGTCATTCAGAAAATAACGCGCACTTATAAGAGGTTAAAATTAGGTTTCGGTGCGGTTTACCGATCATTAACCTAAAAAAAGTTTTGCGTGACCGCAGATGGAAACAGAGGTTGTTGAATGGTTCAATACGGGCAATCAGCATGAGGCAGAAAAGAATACGAGTCGGAGCCTGTGGGTTTCAGATTGCAGGAGAACGTCCGCAGCATAGTTTTCGTGATCGTAAAAATCATCAGATTGATCAGCTTCGAAAATGGTGCAGCTTTAAAAACACGAGATACTAAAAACTAAAGCACTGAAAAACTAAAACAAAAAAATGAGAACGGATGCTGTGACCTGTTCCGGCAGAACCGTTTTGTAACAAGCATCTGAAAAAGATGTACCGGCATCGACCAATAAAAACTGAACCGAGTATGTGAGGCAGAAATGATTGCAAAGAATGAGGCAAAACTGGGCGTGATGAGCGTAACCAGCCAGCCATGCCCGACGATCAGTGCAGCTTCGCAAATTCAAGAGGTTTTGGTGCCGGATTTTATGAGTGAGAAAGAGAATATGACTTTAACAACCGCTTCTCCGGATGAGGCCTTTGAACGACTGCTGAGCAAGCTTAAAGCGCGTGTTGGCAGTGAAATATTCTCTTCATGGTTTGGTCGTCTGAAGCTGGATGAAGTCTCAAAAAGCGTTGTGCGTTTTTCAGTGCCAACTGCCTTTTTGCGCTCCTGGATCAACAACCATTATGCCGAAATGCTGACCCTGCTCTGGCAGGAAGAAAACCCGCAAATTCTGAAGGTCGAAGTTGTTGTGCGCGGGATGAGCCGTGCTGCACGCCCTGCGGCTCCGGTTGCGGCTGTGATGCCTGAATTGGCGCAGATCACTGCAATGCCACGTGAAAAAACTATCTTTCCGGTTGGCCAGAGCTTTTCCGCTGAAAAGCGTACCAGCCAGGTTGAAGCGGCAGCGCAAGGTGCAGCCTCAGGCGCCGTGCTAGGCTCCCCGCTTGATCCGCGCTATACATTTGAGAGCTTTGTTGATGGTGCATCAAACCGCGTGGCACTTGCTGCAGCGCGCACCATTGCTGAAGCCGGCTCGAGTGCCGTGCGCTTCAATCCGCTTTTCATTCATGCGTCTGTTGGCCTTGGTAAAACCCATATTTTGCAGGCAATTGCTGCAACCGCTTTGCAGCGTCAGGATAAGCCGCGTGTTGTTTATCTGACCGCCGAATATTTCATGTGGCGTTTTGCAACCGCTATTCGCGATAATAATGCGCTGAACTTTAAAGAGCAGCTGCGTGATATTGATCTGTTGATCATTGATGATATGCAGTTCCTGCAGGGTAAATCCATCCAGCATGAGTTCTGCCATCTGATCAATACCCTGCTCGACAGTGCAAAACAGGTTGTTGTTGCTGCAGACCGTCCGCCATCAGAGCTGGAATCACTTGATGTGCGCGTACGTTCGCGTCTTCAGGGCGGCGTGGCGCTCGAAATGGCAGCGCCGGATTTTGAAATGCGTTTGGAAATGCTCAAGCGTCGTCTGACAACTGCGCAGCTTGAAGATCACAACATCCATATTTCCGAAGAAATTCTCGCGCATGTTGCACGCACAGTAACCGGCAGTGGCCGCGAGCTGGAAGGTGCTTTCAATCAGCTGCTGTTCCGTCAGTCTTTCGAACCTAATCTCTCGATTGATCGTGTGGATGAATTGCTCGGTCATCTGACCCGCGCCGGCGAGCCAAAGCGTATCCGCATTGAAGAAATTCAGCGTATCGTTGCCCGCCATTACAATGTTTCAAAGCAGGATTTGCTGTCTAATCGCCGCACACGCACAATCGTGAAGCCGCGTCAGGTGGCGATGTATCTGGCGAAAATGCTGACCCCGCGCTCGCTGCCTGAAATCGGACGTCGTTTTGGCGGACGCGATCACACCACTGTTTTGCATGCAGTGCGTAAAATTGAAGATCTGGTTGGCGCCGATCTGAAATTGGCGCAAGAGCTTGAACTGCTGAAACGCCTGATCAACGATCAATCCGCTTAAAATTTTGTGTGAGCGATTCTGTGCCGTGGCAGCTGTCACGGCACGCAATGTTTATACGAGCTTTGTGTAGGATCGGGCAATCCACCCGGGTTTTGCGCTGTTAAGGTAATAATATACAGTGGAAATCGCTCTGTGACGGTCTGCGGACTTGCAAAACAACCTTAAACTCTGGCAATTTACCCGTCCATATAGGCGCGTGTCGCGCCGTGATCTCCGGTGCAGACCTGTCTGTTGCCGGACAGATGTTAGCGAGTTCTGTTCATCATGCGCGTAACCATTGAACGATCCAATCTTCTTAAATCCCTCAACCATGTGCATCGTGTGGTTGAACGCCGGAATACGATTCCGATTCTCTCCAACGTGCTGTTGCAGGGCGAAGACGGCGTGTTAAAGCTCAAGGCAACAGATCTTGATCTTGAAGTCACCGAATCGACTGAAGCCGCCATTGATGTGACGGGCGCCACCACGGTTCCGGCGCATCTGCTTTATGAAATTGTGCGCAAGTTGCCGGATGGTGCGGAAGTGATGCTGGCCAATAATGAAGACGGCACAGCAATGTCGGTTGTTTCCGGCCGCTCATCATTCCGTTTGCAGTGCTTGCCACAATCCGATTTTCCTGAACTGACAGCCGGTGTTTTCACGCATACATTCCGTATGGAGGCTTCAGCTTTAAAGCGCCTGATCGATCGCACAAATTTTGCTATCTCAACGGAAGAAACCCGGTATTACCTCAACGGTATTCATCTTTATGCCGGCGAGGAAGACGGGCGTCTGGAGCTGCGCGCTGTCGCGACCGATGGTCACCGTCTTGCACGCGCGGCTATGGAGGCACCAAGCGGTGCTGAAGGCATGCCTGCAATTATTATTCCGCGCAAAACCGTCGCGGAATTGCAAAAGCTGGTTGATCTGCCGGACACTCAGGTGATGATTGAAGTTTCGGATGTTAAAATCCGTTTCACTGTCGGCACTGTGGTTTTGACCTCAAAACTGATCGACGGCACTTTCCCTGAATATAAGCGGGTGATTCCGGCTGGCAATGATCGCAAGCTGACGATTGACCGTCAGAGCTTTGCCGCAGCGGTTGATCGTGTATCCACGATCTCCAATGAAAAAGGCCGCGCGGTTAAGCTGAGCATTTCAGATGGTCTTCTGACACTCACCGTCAATAATCCTGATTCTGGCAGCGCAACCGATGAAGTGCCGGCTGATTATGATAATGAGGCGATGGAAATCGGCTTTAACTCGAAATATCTGCTGGATATTACCGGCCAGCTTTCGGGCAAAGAGGCCGTATTCATGTTAGCGGATGCCGGTTCACCAATGCTGGTGCGCGATGAGGGCGATGAGCATCTGATCTATGTTTTGATGCCGATGCGTGTATAAATCATCCGGTGAGCAAAGATAATCATATTCAGGTACCATTATTAAGTCGCAGCGATCGGGTGAGTTTCCGTCGTCTGCGACTTAACTCTTTTCGCAATTATGCCAACCTGACTTTGCCGTTAAGCGGCGGGCATGTGGTGCTGACAGGCGAGAATGGTGCAGGCAAGACCAATCTGCTGGAGGCTGTCTCCTTTTTGTCGCCGGGGCGCGGCATGCGGCGTGCTGCCTATGCCGATGTCAGCCAAAACGGAGCAGTGGATGGCTTTGCCATTCATGCGATGCTGGAATCACCAAGCTATGGCGAGGTTGAAATCGGTACAGGGCTTGCAGGCAGCAATGGTGATACCGGACGCAAAGTGCGCATTCATGGTGCACCGGCAAGTGCCGATCAGCTGCTCGAATATTCTCGTATCATTTGGCTTATTCCGGCAATGGATGGCTTGTTTACCGGTTCAGGCAGTGACCGGCGCCGTTTTCTGGATCGTATGGTGCTGGCGATTGATGTCAGCCACGGCAAACGGGTGCTGGATTATGAAAAAGCGATGCGCAGCCGCAACCGCCTGGTCTCTGATTATAACAGCGATGCAGGCTGGCTTGATGCAATTGAAGCGCAGATGGCCGAGCTTGGCACGGCAATAGCCGCCGCGCGCGCCGAGCTGATCAGCCTGATTGCAGCAATGATTGAGCAGGCGCCGGATGACAGTCCGTTTCCGAAAGTAGACTGTTTTCTGGAAGGGGAACTGGAGGGGCGCATCCGTCTTGAGGCCGCTCTTGATCTGGAAGAGAATTTCAGGCGTCAGTTGCGCGATATGCGCGGGCGTGACCGTGCGGCAGGCCGCACACTCGATGGTCCGCATCGCACCGATATGATTGTGCATCACCGGCCGAAAGCCATGCCCGCTAGCCTGTCTTCTACAGGCGAGCAAAAGGCATTGCTGATCGGGTTGGTGCTTGCCCATGCACGCCTTACCTCCAGCCTTACCGGCATGGCACCGGTATTGCTGCTAGATGAAATTGCGGCGCATCTGGATGAAGGCAGACGTGCCGCTCTATTCGCGATTATTGATGATCTGGGCGCACAGTCTTTTATGACCGGCACTGATCAGGCGCTGTTTCGTGATCTGAAAGGCGAGGCGCAGTTTTTTAATGTCAGTGCGGCGAGCCTCACACCTTATAATATTTGAAACCCATGCTTCTGTTTGAAAAGCGGGATCGTGTTTGAAACTATAGCAATGTTGCGCTAATCTTTAACGATGAGCACACAAGAAAAACCCTTTTCTACAATCGAAATCGAGCGTTATGCGCGCCATATTATTCTGCCGGAAATTGGCGGGGCAGGGCAGCAAAAGCTGAAAGCCGCACGCGTGCTGGTGATTGGTGCGGGCGGCCTTGGCAGTCCTGCCTTGCTTTATCTGGCGGCAGCTGGTGTCGGGCAGCTTGGCATTGTCGATGATGATATGGTGACATTGTCGAATTTGCAGCGCCAGATTATTCATCACACTGAAAGCATCGGTGAAAACAAAACCACCAGCGCCGCAGCCAAGATGCAGCGCATCAACCCGCATATTGCGGTGAACTGTCATACGCTGCGTTTAACGCCTGATAATGTGGCAGAGCTGTTTTCCGGCTACGACATCATTGTCGATGGTTCAGATAATTTTGCGACCCGTTATCTGATTGCCGATCAGGCAGCTCTGTTGAGTAAGGCACTCGTCACTGCGGCAATGGGGCGTTTTGACGGTTCTATAACAGTATTGAAGCCCTATGAAAGCGATGCTGAAGGTGTCGCATATCCACATTATCGCGACCTTTTTCCTGAGCCGCCGCCGGAAGGCGTGATTCCTTCCTGTGCAGAGGCGGGCGTGATCGGGGCACTACCTGCCATCCTTGGCTCATTGCAGGCTATGGAGGTGATCAAGCTGATTACCGGTATTGGTGAGCTGCTTTTGGGCCGGTTGCTGCTCTATGATGCGCTGTCGGCGCGTTTTGAGACGATTAAATATCGTAAGCAGAACAAAGCCGCGCAATAAACCTCTTAAAATAGCTGCAACAGAGGGGAACAGCATGGCGCTCGAGCTTGGTGATAATGAACGGGCGATAATCAATGGCAGTAAGGGCGAAGGCGCGGCAATGGCTTTGCGCATTGTTGCCAGAACTGCTGAATTAATGGGTGCCCGGCGCCTCATCCCCATTGCCTCGGCACATATTGACGGTGCGCTTTATCATGGTGACAGCGGCACTTATTTTGCTGAAAAGCTGGTCGAAGGGCAGGCGAAAGTCAGTGTCCGCGCCACACTCAATGTCGGTTCACTGGATTTAACCGGCTGCTCCGGCAACCGCTTACCTGCACATCAAGCTGCAATGGCCAAGCGCATGATGCGGGCCTATATCAGGCTTGGTTGCGAACCGTCATGGACTTGTGCACCCTATCAGGCGGGGCATCGCCCGCTCACCGGCACGGATGTGGCATGGGGCGAATCCAATGCGGTGGTATTTTGCAATTCCGTGCTTGGAGCCCGTACCAACCGTTATGGCGATTATTTAGATATTGCCTGCGCTATCGCCGGTCTTGCACCGGATTACGGCCTGCACCGTCCTGAGAATCGCCGCGCCACAGTGCTGGTTGATATTTCAGAGCTAAATTCGCAAATACTCAGACAACCGGTGGTATGGCCGGTGCTCGGCAATCTTTATGGCAGGCTGATTGGTGATTCTATTGGCGTTATTGCGGGGCATATCCTGAATGATCTGGCGGAAGATGATCTGAAGGCCTTTGGAGCCGCCGCCGCATCATCGGGGGCGGTTGGCCTGTTTCATGTTGCAGGGCGCACACCTGAGGCACCGGATAGTGCAACGGCATTACATGGTTCTGCACCGCTGGAAACTATCAAAATCACGTCGCAAATGCTGCAGGATGCACGCCGGCATCTTTCAACCGTTATTGCAGAGCAGATCGATGCGGTGGCGATTGGTAGTCCGCATCTCTCACTGGCCGAGTTTGATGCACTGGAAGCGGTGATAGCAGAACGGCAGCTTGCGGTTCCGCTTTATGCCTGCACCGGTCGCCATGTTTTGCGTGAACTGGATAAGGATAACCGCAGGCAAAGGCTGGAACGCGCAGGCGTGATCATTGTGGCGGATACATGTGTGGTGGTAACGCCGATCCTGCCGGAAAAAGCGGGGGCTGTTTTAATGACCAATTCCGGAAAATTTGCCCATTATGCGCCCGGCAATACCGGTTATGGTGTGGTGTATGGCTCATTGTCTGAATGTGTGGAAAGTGCTGTGAGTGGTCGGGTGTGCTTTTCAACCGGGCAGGGTGACCGGCATGGTTAAAGGCATAGTTAAACAATCACGACAGGCTAAAGTGCTGATTGCCGGTGCGGCTGTTACCGCAACAGGTTTTGCCCTGACCGCGCCGATCAGTTTTTGGGGCGGGGTTAACCCGCAAACCGGACTAATCGCCAATATTCGCCATCCGCAATTTGGTTGCTCGGTTGCGGGTAAAATTTTGTGTCTGCCTGCCACGGTCGGCTCTTCATCAGCAGCGGCCGTGTTGCTGGAGCTGGTTTATGCAAAACTGGCGCCTGCAGCAATTATTTTGCATGAACCGGATGCTATTTTGCTGCTCGGCTTGATCGTAGCGCAGGAAATGGGGCTGCAAACGCCATGCGCGCTCCAGCTGGATCATAAGCATTATGCGGCACTGGATCAGAAGAGCCTGATGATCAGCGCGCAAGGCGCTATCAGTGCTTTATAACCGGTCAGAGCAGTTTCAGGAAAAGTGGGAACCGGTTTTCCGTCCGACACTGCTTTTAAACAAACAGATAGAGCGGTTTTTCAGCTTCAAAGAAAAGTAAAAACGCTTTAGAGCATTTCACTCCGGCCGGTTATATCATCAATATTGCTTTTCGCGGTCGACAAGATTGATCAATGTGCCGTCGCGCTCATAATTGGCCATCATCTGCACAATTTCAGGGGCAAGTGCATTAGCTGAAGAGCTGGCTGCGGCATGCGGTGTTATCGTAACTTTGGGATGTGACCATAGCGGGCTTGATTCAGGCAATGGTTCTTTTTCAAACACATCAAGGGATGCTGCAGAGAGCAGGTCACGCTCCAATGCTGTCAGAATATCTGCTTCATTCTGCAATCCACCACGTCCTGCATTGATGAGGATAGGAGCGCCAAGCGGCCCGTCTTCTTTCATCCGGCCAAACAGAGCCATCGACAGCACGCCTTTGGTATCCGGTGTCAGCGGCAGCAAACAGACCAGAATATCAGCCGTTTTCAAAAAATCGCTCAACCCGTCTTTGCCATGATAGGTGGTTACACCTTCCAGCTGTTGCGGGCGGCGGCTCCAGCCATTGACCTGAAAGCCAAGAGTTTTAAGCTTTTCTGCCGCATCACGACCAAGAATACCAAGCCCCATAATACCAATAGTGACTTCACTGGCAGCAGGCTGGCGGCGGTCTTCAAGCCAAAGTTTTTTCAACTGTTGGGCGCGGTATTGCGCGCCGAGGCGATGGTGATCCAGCACCTGCCAAACTACATATTCGCTCATCCGCATGGTCAGATCAGGCGATACTGTACGTACAATCGGTACATCCGGCACCTGACTATCGTGGAAGATATGATCCACACCGGCGCCGAGCGAAAAAATCACTTTCAGATTAGGCAGATTTGCGAGCGAGCCCGGCTGTTGTTTCCACACTAGCGCGTAATCAATTGCGGCCTCATCACCGGGCTGCACCTGCGTTACGACCTCACGGTCGGGGGCATGTTTGGCAAAGGCCTTGATCCAGATTTCAGGATCCCAGCCGCTGACGGCAAAATAGACTTTTCCCTTGGTCTTTATTGCTACATTCATTGATTTACCACTCCCTTTTCAGCCGTTTCCAGATGGAAGGCGGCTGCCATCAATGCCCGTGTGTAATCGGTTTTCGGTGCCTCGAAGATTTCTTTCGCGGGGCCATATTCCACTGCCTTACCATTGCGCATCACCAGCACATAATTGGCCAGTGCCTTAACCACACGCAGATCATGACTGATAAACAGATAGCTGAGATTGTGCTTTTGCTGCAGATTACGCAAGAGCTCGACAACCTGTGCCTGCACGCTCATATCCAGCGCCGATGTCGGTTCATCCAGCATCACAAACCGCGGATTGAGCACCATAGCGCGTGCTATGGCAATGCGCTGGCGCTGACCGCCGGAAAACTCATGCGGATAGCGAAACCGGCTTTCAGGATCAAGATTAACCTCATGCAAAGCGGCTATCACTTTGGCATCGCGCTCATCGGCAGTGAGTTTCGGCTCATGCACTTGCAAGCCCTCGGCAATAATCTCTGCCACCGACATTCTTGGTGACAGGGAGCCGAAAGGGTCTTGAAACACAATCTGCATTTCGCGGCGTAACGGGCGCATATCCTGAAAAGAATATTGATCAATATTTTTGCCTTCAAAACGGATCGCCCCTTGCGAGGAGATCATGCGCGACAAAGCAAGGCCGAGCGTGGTTTTGCCGGAGCCGGATTCACCCACAACCCCGAGTGTCTGACCGGCACGCAGCTCAATATTAATACCATCAACGGCTTTCACATGATCAACGGTCTTGCGCAAAAACCCTTTTTTGATCGGAAACCACACCTTAATATCATCGCCGGTCATAACCAGCGGCGCATCATCAAGCGCTGGCAACGGTTTGCCTTTAGGCTCGGCACTCAGAAGATGCTTGGTATAATCATGCTGCGGATTGGTGAAAATATCTTCCGTTTTGCCGGTTTCAACAATCTTGCCCTGATGCATCACACAAACGCGGTCTGCAATTTTGCGCACCACACCCAGATCATGGGTGATGAACAGCATCGACATGCCTTTGCTATGCTTCAGATCGGCCAGTAATTGCAAAATCTGCGCCTGCACAGTCACATCTAGCGCTGTGGTTGGCTCATCGGCAATCAGCAGCTCCGGCTTGTTGGCCAGTGCCATTGCGATCATTACGCGCTGGCGCTGCCCGCCCGAAAGCTGATGCGGATATGATTGCAGGCGCTTTTCAGGTTCACGGATGCCAACCTCTTCAAGTAGCTCCAATGTACGTGCTCGCGCTTGTTTTTCGCTCATACCCTGATGCAGCCGCAAGATTTCACCGATTTGGCGTTCCACCACATGCAGCGGATTAAGCGAGGTCATCGGCTCCTGAAAGATCATCGCAATATCATTGCCACGAAGCCCGCGCAGCTTGTGGTCTGACAGTGTCAGCGTGTCTTCGCCTTTGAAAATAATCTGACCCGAGGGATGGCTGGCTGTTGGATAAGGCAGCAATTTCAGCACCGACAGAGCTGAAATTGATTTGCCCGAGCCGGATTCACCCACCAGCGCTACAGTCTCACCTTTGCGGATGTCGAAGGAAATATGATCGACCGCAACGCGCTCTTGCCCGTCCTGATGAAAGGCAATCGACAAATCACGGATGCTCAGCAGCGTATCGGCTTCTTGATGGTTGCTCATTTGAAAGCCTTTCGCGGATCAAAGGCATCGCGCACCGCTTCACCGACAAAGATCAGCAGTGACAGCATCAGGGAGATGACAATAAAGCCGGTTATACCCAGCCATGGTGCTTGCAGGTTATTTTTACCCTGTGCCAGCATTTCACCCAGCGATGCAGAACCCGGCGGCAGACCAAAGCCCAGAAAATCGAGCGAAGTCAGCGTTGTGATTGAACCGTTGAGGATGAAAGGTAGAAAGGTTAGCGTTGCCACCATGGCATTGGGCAGTAAGTGCCGCCACATGATGGTGCGGTTACCAACGCCCAAAGCGCGCGCTGCATTCACATATTCAAAGTTGCGCGCCCGCAGGAACTCCGCCCGCACAATGCCGACAAAAGAGACCCACGAGAATAACAGCATAATAAACAGTAATATCCAGAAGCCCGGCGGTAGGATAGCGGCGATTATCAGCAACAGATACAGCACGGGTATTGAAGACCATATTTCAATAAACCGCTGGAACAGCAGGTCAACCCAACCGCCGAAATAGCCCTGTACAGCACCAGCAGTTACGCCGATGACCGCCGAAAAAGCAGTAAGAATCAGACCGAACAGCACGGAAATGCGAAATCCGTAAAGCGCGCGGGCAAACACATCGCGCGCCTGATCATCGGTCCCGAGCCAGTTCATATTACCAAGGGTGCAATTAGGATCTTCGCTGCCGTCAGGATAACGAACGCAGCGCTCCTCTTTCGACATCAGCCAGAAAGGTCTGGAAGGCGCCGCTTCAGGAATGTCATTATTCACGGTACGGTAGGAATAGCGCACCGGTGGCCAGACTGCCCAGCCATTCTGGTTAATCTCATCTTGTATCACCGGATCGCGATAATCGGTGACCGCGTAGAAACCACCGAATTTTTCTTCCGGATAATCCACCAGTACCGGCATCAGAATTTCGCCTTTGTATGACACCAGGATAGGCTTGTCATTGGCGATAAACTCCGCAAACAGCGAAGCGATAAACAAGAACAGGAATAGCCATAAGGACCACCAGCCACGGCGGTTGGCTTTAAAATTACGCCAGCGGCGCATATTGAGCGGTGATAACCACGGGCGTTTAACCGGCGCTACGGGCGCCGCAACAGGGCGTGGTAAAGAGATGTCGCTCATTACACATCCCTCCGGTCAAAGTCGATCCGCGGATCAATCCACGTATAAGTGAGATCGGAGATAAGGCCGACCAGCAAGCCGATGAGTGATAAAATAAACAAGTTGGCAAACACCACCGGATAGTCGCGGTTGAGCACCGATTGGTAACCAAGCAGCCCCAGCCCGTCGAGCGAGAAAATCGTTTCGATCAAGAGCGAACCGGTAAAAAACGCCGAGATAAAAGCACCGGGAAAACCGGCAATAACGATCAGCATCGCATTACGGAAAACATGGCCATACAGCACTTGCCGTTCGCTCAAGCCTTTGGCGCGTGCAGTGGTGACATATTGTTTGCGAATTTCTTCCAGAAACGAATTTTTGGTCAGCAAGGTTGTGGTAGCAAAGGCTGACAGCACCAGCGCCAGCACCGGCAAAGCCATATGCCAGATATAATCAACAGCTTTGCCCCACAGGCTCATCTGGTCAAAATCCGGCGAGGTCAGGCCGCGTAGCGGAAACCAGTCGAGAAATGATCCGCCGGCAAAAAACACAATCAGCATAATCGCAAACAGAAAGCTCGGAATTGCATAACCGACAATAATCACGGCGCTGGTCCACACATCAAAGCGCGAACCGTCACGCACCGCTTTAGCAATACCAAGCGGTATGGAGATCATATAGGATATCAGCGTGAGCCACAGGCCGAGTGAAATTGAGACCGGAAGCTTTTCTTTGATCAGATCAATCACGTCAATATCGCGGAAATAGGAGCGGCCAAAATCAAACTGCGCATAGTTCCACAACATCTGCCCGAAGCGTTCCAGCGGAGGCTTGTCAAAACCGAACTGCTTTTCAAGACTGGCAATAAACTCAGGATCAAGCCCTTGGGCGCCACGATATTTTGACGAGCCGCCACTGTCTAAGGATGCCGCACCAGCATCAGCGCCACCACCGGAAATCCTGTCCATTGCATCGCCGCCCTGACCCTGCAATTGCGCAATCACGCGCTCTACGGGGCCGCCTGGAGCGAACTGAATAACGGCAAAAGAAACGGCCATGATACCAAGAATAGTCGGAATCATGAGCAGCAGGCGTCGGAAAATATAAGCGCCCATCAGCGTAAAAATCCTGTTTGTTTTATCTAATTTTTTTCAAACTTACATCATAGAACTGAATTAAGCTTTACCAATTTTTGCGGCTTTTTCTTTATCGAGCCACCAATTTGTTTCGGGGCTGTCGCCATAGGCCTGTCTTGGCGCTGCTTGTCCAAAGCGATCCCAGTAGCTGATAAGCTGTGCGGGGCTGGTCCAGTTTGGAATCCAATCGCGGCGGTAACGCAGCAACCGGTCAAGCACACGCATAATATTGGTCAGATCGGCACGGCTATTGGCATTGTTAATATCATTGATCAGGGCATCAACCAGCGGGTCATGAATGCCAGGAAAATTCCAGCTGCCGGAAAGCTCCGCACTGTCTGAACCAAAGAAGTTGCGCAAAGTTTCACTTGTCGGTGTCGGTGAAAAGCGCATGGCTGCACCCATCATATCAAAGTCAAAACTTTGTAGACGTGCCTGATAATTTGCAGCCTCTGCCATGCGGATCGTGGCATTGATGCCGATGGCACGCAGGTTTTTGATCATAGGATTGTAGATACGGTTGAAATTTTCAGAGTTGTTGAGAATCTCCAGCTGAAAAACCTTGCCGTTTTTATCCGTAAGCCAGTCGCCTTTACGGTCGAAACCGGCATCTTTCATCAGGCTGGCGGCACGTCGCAGCTGTTCACGGTTGCGCCCTGTGCCATCATTGACCGTCATGGTCACAGGCGCTTCAAGCAGAGCTTGCTTAAGCGGTGCATCCAGCAATTGCGCATGGCGGTTGATAATCGCTTCCTCTTCAGCACCGGGCTTGCCTGTTGCCATATAGGGCGAATTGCTGAAACAGGATTGCAGCCGTTCATAGAGCCCGTAAAACAGGTTTTTATTGCTCCATTCAAAATCAAAGCAAAGCGCAATGGCCTCCCGCACACGCGAATCTTTAAACCGTTCGCGGCGCTGGTTTAATGCCCAGCCTTGTAGTGTCGGCATTTGAAATGCCGGCTCCGGCGCCTTGATAACTTTGCCGGTGCGGATGGCCTCGAAATTATATTCTGTCGCCCAGGTTTTAGAGATATTTTCTGAACGCCAATGCAGATCACCTTTTTTGAAAGCCTCAAAAGCCGGTTGCGCATCACGGAAAAACTCAATACGGATCTGGTCGAAATTATTCAGACCGCGTTGGGTGGGGTGGTCTTTTGCCCAATAGTCTTCAACGCGTTGATAGGTGATGAACTGCCCCGCAGTGCGGGCGCCCACTTTATAGGCGCCAGAGGAAAGCGGTGCTTCCAGCGTGTTTTTTTCAAATGTATTATTCTGGTAATAGCGTTGTGAAAATACCGGCAATTGCACCATATCCAAAATGGCGCGGCGGTTTTGCTTCGGGTTCTCACCGGTCAATGTGAGCCGCAAACGATAATCATTTTCGGCCTTGGCATCAAAAAGTGAATGTAACAGCAATTGTATGGCAGGATGCCCCTGCGCGCGCAGCAATTGATAGCTGAAAGCCACATCTTCTGCGGTTAGCGGTGTGCCATCATGAAAACGCGCACTTGGATTTAAATTAAAGACATAGCTTTTGCCGTCTTCTGCCGCCGCCACATCTTGTGCAATCAGGCCATAAACCGCATCCGGCTCATCATTTGAGCGCACCATAAGGCTGTCAAAGCACAGTTCCATGCGTGGCGGCGCATCCCCTTTTGAAGAGAAGCTGTTGAGCGTGTTAAAGGTGTTAGGTGATTGGTTATATGTCCAGTCATTGGCTGAAAAGATAAAGCTTCCGCCTTTGGGCGCCTCTTGATTGACATAAGAAAAGTGACTGAAATCTGCCGGGTATTTCAGATCGTCAAACACGGCCAGCCCGTGGCTGGGCTCACTTTCCATAATCAAGGCGCTTGCACGAAATGGCAGGCTGCCGCTCAGGGCTGCGGCAGCACTTAATGTAAGGCTGGCTTTCATCAATGTGCGGCGGCTAAGCCCTGTATATTCTTCAGCGGTCCGGACTGACATGATTGCCCCTCTTTACGTTTATTTTTTAGGCTTTACCCACCATGAAAACGGATCAATCCCTGCATAATCCGGTTGAGTTTCAGGCATGCCCAACTTGTTCCAATAAGCGATATTGATCGTGTCGGAATACCATTGCGGTACGGTATAATAATTCCAGAGCAGCACCCGATCGAGCGCGCGTGTGGCCGCAACCAGTTCATCGCGATCTTTGGCATAAACAACACGGTCAACCAGCTTGTCGATCGCCGGATTTTTAATGCCGGCATAATTCTTGCTACCCTTTATGTCGGCAGACTGACTGCCCCACATTTCGCGCTGTTCATTGCCGGGCGATTGGCTTTGCACGACAACCATAGTTGTGGCGTCATAATCAAAATCATTGAGCCGTGCCTGATATTGAGCATCGTCAACAACTCGCAAGGATGCATTAACGCCTATGCGGCGCAGATTGTTGATATAGGGATTAACAACGCGCTCCTGACTTGGATCGCTGCTCAGAAACTCCAGCGTGAAAATATCACCTTTTGCATTGATAAGTTTACCGTCTTTGACTTTCCATCCGGCTTCAGCAAACAAGTCAATGGCATGACGCAGATTGGTACGCATAGCTTGTGGTGTATCAAAAACCGGCAATTTATAGGCTTTGGTGAAAACCTCTTCCGGAACTTCACCGCGCACCGTTTCCAGAATTTTGAGTTCCTCCGGAGACGGCAGACCGGATGAGGCAAGATCAATACCGGCAAAATAGCTTTCAATACGTTTATACTGGTTGAAGAACAGCACACGGTTCATGCTTTCAAAGTCGAATACCGCATTAAGCGCTTCACGCACGCGCACATCCTGAAACTTTGCTTTACGGGTATTCAAAAACACGCCCTGCATGCGTCCGGCTGAATGGATGGGGAAGCTCTTCTTGATCACATCGCCGCGCTCAACAGCCGGAAAATTATACTGTTCCTGCCAGCGCTGGGCGATGTTTTCCTGACGAAAATCATAGGTGCCGCCTTTTTTGAAGGCTTCCCATGTTGCGTCATTGCTCATGAAATATTCGTATTTTACCTGATCAAAATTATAGCGGCCAACATGTGTCGGCTGATCTTTTGCCCAGTAATCCTCAACGCGCTGCCAGGTAATGGCTTTGCCTGCATTGACCGAGCCGATTTTATAGGCACTGGAACCAAGCGGTATTTCGAGGGTCGGGCGGCTGATGTCGCGTTGTTTACCGTTTTTATCTTTGCCTTCCCACCAATGTTTAGGCAGCACAACCAGATCGCCCATAATGCTCGGCAATTCACGATTACCGCTTTTGTCAAAGGTAAAAGTCACTTCATTATCGCCGGTTTTTTCCGCTTTCACCACATCCGCATAGTAGCGATTATAGAGTGGTGACTGTTTTTTCAGCGTAATAAACGACCAGATGACATCATCTGCAGTGATAGGTGTTTTGTCATGCCAATAGGCTTTGGGGTTGATGCGAAATTTTACCCATGAAAAATCATCCGGATATTGCATGGCTTCAGCAATCAGCCCGTAGGAGGCTGAGCTTTGATCCATGGATTGATCCATCAAAGTGTCATAGAGCATACCGCCGCCAAAATTGGACAGACCTGCGGCAGGCACACCTTGCACAACATAGGGATTGAGTGTGTCAAACGTGCCGACAGTCACCTGATTGAGCGCACCGCCTTTAGGCGCTTGCGGGTTGACATAGTCGTAATGTTTGAAGCCTTGCGGATATTTAGGCTTGCCTGTCAGGCTGTTGGCATGCCGCCAGGGTAATGTGGCCTCTTGCGCCTGATCTTGAGCTTGAACCAGACTGCTGCACAGGCTCAAACCTGCAATAAGCATTATCCGCAACGCTGCTTTCATTCCGCCACCCTATCAATTGCTACGCATATATTGGCGCTACTGTAATGATACTTGGATGAAATAAAAGCCAAAGCAGGCAGAAACGGGTCATAAACGGGCAGAATGAAATTAAATCTTTGTAATGCGGCTGGTTAGCGCCACCGGTGGTAGAAAACCGGTCTATTTAAAACACGGAAAATGTGCTGACAGCTCTGTGACAGGCATAATCACTGGCAGCACATTGTTACATTGTGTTTACGTCGATCGGAAAACAATCTTGAATATCTGATCAGGCTTTTTTGACAAATTCTGTTTTCAGAACCAGCCCTTTAACCTGCTTGGTATTGCATTCAACTTCGCCGGCACGACCATTAAGATGAATGTTTTTCACCAATGTGCCGCGTTTGATTGTCTCTGACGTGCCTTTGACCTTCAGATCTTTGATCAGGGTAACGCTGTCGCCGTCCTGCAACTGGGCACCATTGCTGTCGCGTACGATTGGTTCATCGGACATGAGAAAACCTTTCTTGAACTCAAAATGCTCTAAAATAAAAGCCGGGCATTGAGCCCGGCTTTATGATGGGAAACTGAGTTTTACTCAGTTATTGGTTGCAGGCTGCTGGGCAGGTGCTTCCGGTGCAGCGGCTGGCGTTTCAGCCGGCTTTTCTTCTGCAGGAGCCGTTTCTTCAACCGCTGGTAAAGGAGCAGGATTATCTGAAAGTGAACGCAAATATGCAATCAGATCAGCACGCTCATTGTCTTTTTTATCTCCGGCAAAGCCCATGGCTGTACCTTTGATATAACCTTTAGGTGAAGTCAGGAATTTATTGAGATGATCAAAATCCCAAACTTCCTTGCCGCCTTGCGCAAATTCTTTCATCGCTGCTGAATAGCTGAAGCCATCAACAGTTGCGATCGGACGGTTCACAACGTCAAAGAGATGCGGACCAACTTTGTTGGCGCCACCTTTTTCACTGGTATGGCAAGCTGCACAACGTTTGAAAACATTGGCGCCGCGTGCCGGATCAGCAGATGCGAGCAGGGTTGCAATTGGCACGACGACGGCAGCTTCTTTAGCCCCGGCAGCCGGTGCGCCGCCTTCAGCCGCAGCAATCGCAAACCCTGGTTGCTCAGGATGCGAAGTTGTAAATATAGCATCGGAAGTAATACCGATGGTCATAACCACAAATACAGTGGCCAGAAAGGCCATGATGAACTTGTTGGATTGAGATGATTCCATGGTGCCGCTAGCGCTCCTCTTCCCCAACGCCTTTTACATAGCGGTAATAACAGTTATGCCCTGATAGGCATAAGTCCCCCATTACCGACTTTTGCCGGAAACTAGGTCTTTTGCTTGGCGCTGGCAACACCTATAAGGACATGAGTACCCGTGACTTTTTGACACTTTCGGATGAACCCCTATGCCCAAGCCATTTAAATCACTGATCCTGATCCCTGCGCGTATGGCCTCCACGCGCTTGCCGGGAAAGCCGCTGGCAGATATTGCCGGCAAGCCGATGATTGTACATGTCGCAGAGCGCGCGCAGGCATCCATGCTGGGGCGCGTGGTCGTGGCCACCGACAGCGCGGAGGTTAAAGCTTCTGTGGAGGCACACGGTTTTGAAGCGGTGATGACGCGCAGCGATCATGAATCCGGCTCTGACCGTATTTTTGAAGCGCTTCAACTCATTGATCCTGATAAAGAATTTGACGCAGTGATCAATGTTCAGGGTGATCTGCCAACGCTTGATCCGGCGATTATTAAAACCGCATTATTACCTTTGCTGGAAGGGGATGCGGATATTGCAACTCTGGCCGTCGAGATCACAGATCCGGCTGAAAAGACCAATCCGAATGTCGTGAAAATTATCGGGTCACCGCTCGGATCATCTGGGGGGGCACCGCAGAAATTGCGCGCACTTTATTTCACCCGTGCAACCGCACCTTATGGTGAAGGACCGCTCTATCATCATATCGGTCTTTATGCCTATCGTCGCGCGGCATTGGAGAAGTTTGTCTCTATCGGCCCCTCAGTGCTGGAACTGCGTGAAAAACTGGAGCAGTTACGTGCGCTTGAAGCGGGTATGCGAATCGATGTTGAAGTGGTTCAATCTGTTCCGCTCGGTGTGGACACTCCGGAAGATCTGGAAAAAGCCCGTCAGTTTCTGTCGCGTTAATGGCGGCAGGATGATGGTTAAAAGAAACAATTAAAGGCAGCAAAAATGGCAGCGAAGACCAATAAAATATCGTTTCAGGGTGAACCGGGGGCTAATTCCGATACAGCCTGCCGCAATATGTTTCCCACCATGGAGCCGCTGCCTTGCGCAACTTTTGAAGACGCATTTAATGCCGTTGAAAGCGGCGAAGCTGATCTGGCAATGATCCCGATTGAGAATACGCTGGCTGGGCGTGTGGCTGATATTCATCATTTGCTGCCGGAATCACGTCTGCATATTATTGGTGAATATTTTCTGCCGATTCATTTTCAGCTGATGGTGCTGCCCGGCACCAAGCTTGAAGATATTAAAAGCGTGCACAGCCATATTCATGCGCTGGGCCAATGCCGCAAGATCATTCGTGGCAATGGCTGGAAGCCGGTAATCGCCGGTGATACCGCCGGTGCCGCGCGTCAGGTTGCAGAGTTGGCGGATAAAACCAAGGCCGCTTTGGCACCGTTTCTGGCCGCAGAACTTTACGGCCTTGATATTCTTCAGGAGAATGTTGAAGATTCTGAAAACAATGTGACCCGCTTTATCGTTTTGTCGAAGCAGGAGCAGTGGGCACCACGCATCTCAGCCGATGAACTGATGGTTACAACATTCGTTTTTCGTGTCCGCAACGTTCCCGCAGCGCTTTATAAGGCAATGGGCGGCTTTGCCACCAATGGCATCAACATGACCAAGCTGGAAAGCTACCAGATTGGCGGCACATTCCGCGCCACACAATTTTATGCGGATATTGAAGGTCATCCGGATGACCACTCCGTTAAAATGGCTTTGGAGGAGCTGGCCTTCTTCACCAATGAAGTGCGGATTGTGGGGGTATATTCCGGTAATGAAAAGCGTCAGAAATTGCTGGCTGCCGAATAGGTTTTAAATCTCATTGAAAAGCGCCGGAGCTCTATACAGAATTCAAATCTGTGCAGCATCCGGCGTTTTTATTTATGGATTTTCTGCCCAATGGCGGATCAAGGTGCTGGCAATGGCACCGGCAGGGGGCGTGCGTAATCCCTGAGCGTGGCTGTGATTAAGCATAGCAATTGCCTCTTCACGGCTGAACCAGCGCCCGTCTTCCAGCTCGTCATGATCAAGTGTTAAAGTATCTGACAGCGCTTGTGCATAGCATCCGATCATCAGCGAATAGGGAAACGGCCATGGCTGGCTGGCATGATAGGTCACAAGGCCGGTATTAATACCCGATTCTTCGCGCACTTCGCGGCGTACCGCATTTTCAATGGTTTCTCCGGGTTCTACAAAACCGGCTAGGCACGAATAGGTCAGTGGCGCAAAATGCGCGCCCCGTGCCAGCAGGCAGCGTTCGCCCGCTTCGGAGCGATGTGTCACCAGCATAATCACCACCGGATCCGTGCGCGGAAAATGCTCTGCCTGACATTGCAAACAACTACGTTTGAAACCACCGATTCGCATTTCTGTCCGGTGGCCGCAGCGCCCGCAAAAACGATGGCTATGATGCCACGCCAATAATGCTGCCGCCTGAGCAATCATACCGGCAATATCGGCAGGTAACAGCTGATGTGTATAGAGCGAGCGGTATTCTGCCGCTGAATAGGGGGCTTCAAGAGTGTCCGGATCAAGGTCGAGCGCCAAAGCCAGATAGGCAATGCCGTCGGTTTCGCCAAGCAAAATCAGCCCGTCATTGTTTTCAAGCGCTATGTCTGGGTGCAAAGCAATTAGCTCTGCCTTGCCAAACAAAGCACGATGATGACCCTCTGGCACTGTTTTCAGGATGACCTTGTTTCGAGCCAGTAGCAAAAATTGTGCATCAGGATTTGCCAAAGCCTCAGGCAGGCAGTTTTCACTGCGCTTTTCCGCCTGCGGATCAAGGGTTCTGCCGGTAAATGCCAGATGGTGATCAGATGATTGCATAGTGATGCTTAAACTCAGGCTAAAAGGCGGGCACGTAATGTACTGATAAGCTGATCGGCTTCTGCTTTGCTATAGGGTTCACGGCTACCGTGCCCCCATACCGGTCTCGGCCATGCAGTATCGCCGCTGTTACGGGCAATAATATGCACATGTAGCTGGCGCACAATATTGCCCAGCGCGCCGGTATTGATCTTTTCACAAGCTGTAGCGGCTTTCATCGCCTCGGCCACCATGGCAGTTTCAAAGCTGAGCATGGTCTGATCAAGCGGTGTCAGCTCATGGATTTCAGCCAGATTGGCGCGCTGCGGCACCAGAATCAGCCATGGCCAGCGTTTATCATTCATCAGCAAAAGCTGGCACAGGCCAAGCGGACCTATAGAAAATGTATCATTTTGCAGGCGCGGATCGAGGGTGAAAGCTGTCATTTTGCTCTGCCTTTTTGGAGATTTTATCGTTCTGACAGCATTCAAACCGGAATTTTTTGTCAGTCTGGAACTATTCAACCATAAAATGTATGAAAATAATCTATATTTCCATGACACTATTATTTTGAGACTTGCATTTTGCGCTCAAATTTCCGATATGAAGCGCGGGAGGTTGGTGGTGGACGGTCCACTCGCCAACCGGGTCAGGTCCGGAAGGAAGCAGCCCTAACGAGCTCGGCACGGGTCATCGTGCCAGCCTCCCACCTTTTTCCCTTTTGACATACAAGCTATATTTCACGAAAACATCACGGGAAAACCATCAGGTTTTGCTGTTGTGGTGGTTTGTGTTTTTAAACTTTCTCCGACTTGTGCTACAGGGAAGGTTCGAAGTTACGAGATCGGGCATACGGGTTATAAGGAGCGGAGCGAAATTCATGGATAATCAACCGGCAGATGGCGCTTACCGCGTTCTTGCCCGTAAATACCGCCCGCAGAATTTTGATGATCTTTATGGTCAGGAGCCGATGGTGCGCACCCTGACCAATGCCTTTGAGGCAGGACGTATTGCACAAGCATGGATGCTGACAGGTGTGCGCGGGGTGGGTAAAACCACCACGGCGCGTATTCTGGCGCGCGGCCTGAATTATAAAACTGCAACCATTGATCAGCCTAGTGTTAACCTCACCGAGCTTGGCGAGCATTGTCAGGCGATTATGGAAGGCCGTCATGTCGATGTGATCGAGATGGATGCTGCCTCCCATACTGGTATTGATGATATTCGCGAGATTATCGAGCAGGTGCGTTACCGCCCGGTTTCAGCACGCTATAAAGTCTATATTATCGATGAAGTGCACATGCTCTCCAATCAGGCTTTCAACGGCCTGTTGAAGACGCTGGAAGAGCCGCCGCCCCATGTGAAGTTTATTTTTGCTACCACCGAAATCCGTAAAGTGCCGATTACGGTTCTGTCGCGTTGCCAGCGTTTTGATCTGCGGCGCATAGAATCGGGAACACTGACCAGCCTGTTGCAAAAGATCACCGGTCTGGAAAATGTGCAGGCAGATGATGCGGCGCTGGCGATGATTGCACGCGCCGGTGAAGGCTCGGCACGTGACAGCCTGTCTATTCTTGATCAGGCAATTGCCCATGGCAATGGCATGGTGGATAAGCAGACCGTGCGTGAAATGCTTGGTCTTGCCGATCGTGCGCGGATTATCGACCTGTTTGAAATGCTGATGCGCGGCGATATTGCCGGTGTGCTCAAAGAGTTTCGGGCGCAATATGATGTCGGCGCCGATCCGTCTGTGGTGCTGAGCGATCTGGCCGATTTCAATCATCTGGTTACACGGCTGCGTTTTACACCGGAAGTGGCACAGGATATGTCGCTCTCTGAAGATGAGCGTATTCGCGGCGCTGAATTCTCAAAAACCCTGTCAATCCGCGCTTTATCGCGTTGCTGGCAGATGCTGCTGAAGGGCATTGCCGAGGTTGAGGCTTCATCACGCCCTGTACAGGCCGCGGAAATGTTGCTGATCCGCCTGGCACATTCAGCTGATTTGCCAACTCTGGATGAAGCACTGAAAGCGATTGCAAGCGGACATGGCAGACCTGGCGGACAAACCAGCGGCGGGGTGAACGCACCTTCTGCTCCGCAAGGCGGCAATGGCGGTTCCTCTGGAGCATCCGCTCATATGGCACATGCTGCTGCTGATGCCGTGTCGGGGCAGGTGATGCAGCGTCAAAACAATGGCGGAGCTGCTTTGCGGCTAGCAGAGTCACACATACAGCCGGTTGTGCAGCCAAACACTGCGCCAAAAACGGCAAGTGAACAGCCGGCAGTTCAGATCCGGGATCTGAATGATATTGTTAATCTTGCTGGTACCAAGCGCGATTTGCAGTTCAAAGTCTTGGTGAAGAATTTTGTTCGTCTGGTGTCAATCGGCCAGAACCGGATTGAAATTGCACTCACAGAACATGCGCCGAAAACACTGGCGACAGATATGGCACAGCGCCTTCTCGAATGGACAAGCGAGCGCTGGATGGTTTCGGTTGCGCGCGACGGCGGTGGTCATACGGTTGCCGAAGTTGAAACGGCGCGCCGTGAGGAGCTGGTAACTGATGCCCGTGCCGATCCTGATGTAGCGGCTATTTTGGCTAAATTTCCGGGTGCGAAAATCATTGATGTGCGGATTACCACACCTGATGATGGTGATCTGGACATGGAAATGCCGGAGGCAGGGATTGATGCTGTTGATGCCGATGATGATGATTAATGTGCAAAGATCGTGATTGCTGCGGTTGAAACTGCAGCTGCTTTCAACCATTTGTAAGAATATAGTCAAATTTTAGGAGTTCTGTCGCATGCGTGACATGATGGGGATGCTGAGCAAAGCAAAAGAAATGCAGGCCAAAATGCAGGCTATGCAGGAAGAAATCGCGCAGATGGAAGTCAGCGCCACTTCCGGTGGCGGGCTGGTGAGCCTGACATTGCTGGGCAAAGGTACACTGACAAGCCTTAAAATTGATCCATCACTGCTGAAAGACGGCGAAGGTGAGATTCTTGAAGACCTGATTATTGCGGCGCATAATGATGCGAAAGCCAAGCTTGAAGCTATGATGGCAGAAAAGACGCAGGAACTGACCGCTGGTCTGCCGATTCCTGCCGGCATGAAACTGCCATTTTAGAGCAGTTTCAGGAAAATCTAGAGCTTTTTCTGCTTCAAAGAAAAATGAATGGGCTCTAGAGCAGGCAACATTCAGGTTGGATCGCAGCGCTCGCTCTAGATCTAGTTTTATCGCATTGTCATCGCTATCAAGCTGATTCAACTTGATCGTGAAATGCTCTAGTCTGAGGTTGCAAGCCTCTCATTCAAACATAATGTAATTATAAATTAACGCCCGATTCTATTCGGGCGTTAAATGTTTTAAATCTAAGCCATGTCAAAACGAATCGCCGGACCTGAAATCGAACGTCTTATCCAGTTGCTCGCCCGTGTTCCGGGGCTTGGGCCAAGATCTGCACGCCGTGCTGCCCTCCATCTGATTAAGAAAAAAGATGCATTGCTGGTGCCGCTTGGCAGCGCCATGCAGGAAGCTGCCGAAAAAGTGCGGATCTGTTCCTGCTGCGGCAATGTTGATACCAGTGATCCCTGTACGGTGTGTGAGGATCCGCGGCGTGATCCCTCCGTTCTCATTGTGGTTGAAGATGTGTCTGATCTGTGGGCGCTGGAACGTGCGGGCACCATGAATGTACGCTACCACGTTCTGGGGGGCCGTTTGTCGCCGCTTGACGGTGTGGGGCCTGATGATCTTAATATTAAGGGCTTGGTCGAGCGTAGTGCGGGCGGTGAGGTCAAAGAGATCATCCTCGCGGTAAATGCCACTGTCGAAGGACAGACCACAGCGCATTATATTATGGACCAGCTCGACGGCCTTGATGTTAAGGTTACCCGTCTTGCCCATGGTGTGCCGGTGGGTGGCGAGCTTGATTATCTTGATGAGGGTACTTTGGCCGCCGCATTGCGTGCCAGAACAGCGCTATAAAAACCTGATACTTGTGAAGGAAAAGCCATGCAGATGATGAGACAGTTTTCCCGTCAGCTTCTGGTGGCTCTCAGCCTGTCTTGTGCGGTTCTGCCGGCCATGATGAGTGACGGGCAGGCGCAAACCTATTCGGCTGCCATACAAAGCAAGTCTGAGGCTTTGTTTAAATTATGGTTGGCTAATGATCTGTGGCCGCAGGCACAACAGCGCGGAATCAGCCGTGGGGTATTTGATCAGGCATTGTCTGGTATCAGCCTGAACTGGAAATTACCGGATCTGGTACCGCCAAATACCAAGCCGCAAACACCAAAACAGCAAACGCAGGCAGAATTCGGTTCGCCCGGTAATTATTTTAAGAGCAGCACAGTTGATTCTGTCGTTAGTAATGGCAAAGCCCGCCTGAACAGTCATAAAAAACTGCTGGCTAAGATCGAGCGGGATTATGGTGTGCCTGCCGGTATTGTTGTGGCTATATGGGGGCGGGAATCCGCCTTCGGGACTGTGAAAATTCCTTATAATGCATTTGAGGTTTTGGCGACCAAAGCATTTATGGCCACGCGAAAAGATATGTTCCGAGATGAATTGCTTGCAGCACTCGAGATTGTTCAAAAAGGCTATATGGATAGCGGCCATTTAAAAAGCTCTTGGGCTGGCGCACTCGGCCAGCCACAATTTATGCCGACATCCTATCTGCAACATGCAGTGGATTATGATGGCAATGGCAAACGTGATATCTGGAACTCTGTGCCGGATACACTGGCTTCTATTGCCGCTTATTTGCAGCATTTCGGCTGGCAGCGCGGGCGGGACTGGGGTTTTGAGGTCACTGTACCGCAATCGGTCAGCTGTGCACTGGAAGGCCCCGATCAGGGCAAATTGTTCAAAGACTGGGCGGCTATGGGGATAGTGCGCGTTAATGGCCAATCGTTTCCAGCACAGGAAATGGCGCGTGAGGGCTTTTTGCTGATGCCTGCTGGCAGGCACGGGCCGGCTTTTATTGTCACGCCAAATTTCTATGTGCTTAAAAACTATAATATGAGCGATCTCTATGCGCTGTTTATCGGGCATGTTGCAGATCGTATGACCGGTTTGGTTGGCTCTGGCGGTTTTCAAAATACCTGGGGCAATGTAGGCGGGCTTTACCGCTCCGATGTGGCAGCCATGCAGCTGCGTTTGCAAAAGCAGGGCTATGATGTCGGCAAGCCTGATGGACTGGCCGGATTTAAAACCCGCCGTTCACTGGGTATATGGCAGCAGAAATCCGGACAGCCTGCAACGTGTTTTCCTGATAAAGCGTTGATCAAAGTAATACGCTAAGCGATCACAGATTGCGCGCTGGTTTTATCCATGCAACCTCTGATGGTTTGAGGCGTTATCTTGCCAGCACTTTGGGGGCAAGAGGCGGGGTGGCATGGCGACAGGATCACAAAAAGTTATTTATGCGGCGCTTGTCGGTAATACGCTGATTGCTGTCACAAAATTTATTGCCAGTGCAATCACCGGCAGTTCTGCGATGCTCTCCGAGGCGGTGCATTCGCTGGTTGATACCGGCAATGAAATCTTGCTGCTCTACGGACTAAAGAGAGCTGCAAAACCTGCCGATGAACAGCATCCTCTTGGCTATGGACGCGAAATTTATTTCTGGAGTTTCATTGTTGCTCTGCTGGTATTTGCGCTTGGTGCAGGTATCTCTTTTTATGAGGGGGTGATGCATATCCTCAATCCGGTGCCGGTACGCAATATTACCGTCAATTATATCGTTCTTGGTTTTTCCATGTTGTTCGAATTTTACAGTTGGCGGCTGGCGCTCAAGGAATTCAGACGACGTAAAGGCCGGTTCAGTTATTTATCCGCTTTTAAACGAAGTAAAGACCCGACTGTTTTTACGGTCTTGTTCGAAGACAGTGCCGCCTTGCTAGGGCTGCTGGTGGCGCTGATAGGCATCACTTTGGCGCATTGGCTGGATATGCCGGTGCTTGACGGTGTTGCTTCAATCGGGATTGCACTTATTTTGACCATGACGGCAGTATTTCTTGCCCGCGAATGTAAAGGCTTGTTGATGGGGGAGCCTGCACTACCTGAGGTGCAGCAAGCTATTCGCGCGATCGCGGGTGCTGATCCCGATGTTATAAGGGTTAATAGTATGCTGACTGTTCATGTCGGGCCGCAACAAATTCTTACAGGGCTTAGTCTCGAATTTGATGATCATATGGACACAACGCAAATTGAAAATTGTGTGATGCGTCTGGAAGAAAAACTGCGGGCGGCACATCCTGAAGTACAGGCGATTTTCATCAAACCGCAGGCGGCCACAACGGCACCAAGCCGCGGCCGGTTACAGCTGCATTGAGCCAATCTGGTCAACCAGGTGCTGCTGGTATAAACGAAGGCATGATTTAGAGTGATTTGATCATCTTGTAAAACGCTTTGAAGGCATGGCTCTGATAGCGCTCATGGTGGGTCAGCAGCCAGAAATGGCGCGGTGGCAAGCTTAATGGCGCCTGTTTGAGAGTTCCGGCAGCCAGATGCGGGCGGGCTGCCAGTGCAGACAATACAGTTGCAGTGTTACCCGCGCTCAAGGCAGAGCATATCGCTTCATTTGAGGGTAATTCCAGCGCTAAGGGCAATACAGCTGGATCATAGCCCCTATCACGCAGATATTGCTCAAACACAGCGCGCGTTCCGGAGCCCCGCTCGCGTAAAATCCAGAAACTTTCGGTTAGGTTTTCCAGAGGTAATACTGTGCGTTGTGCCCAAGGATGTTCGGCACCAACAACTGTGATCAGCTGATCTGTAGCCACTGATTCTTTATGCAGCACCGGATCACTACACTCTCCTTCAATAAATCCGGTCTCGGCCAGACCTTCACGGATTGCATTGCTGACCTGCTCACTATTGCCAATGGTCAGTTTCAATTCAATCGCCGGGTGCAGCGCATGAAATTTTGCCAGCAGTGGCGGCAGCCAATAGCTGGCAATGGTCTGACTGGCATAAATATTGAGATTGCCGCGCTTCAAGCCGGAGAGTTCGGAGAGGGTGAGCTCCGCCGCATGTGTTCTGGCCAGCACCGCTTCGGCTTCGGCTAAAAAGATGCGCCCAGTTTCATTCAGCTCGATACGTCTGCCGATACGGTTAAACAGCAAAGTATTATAGCGCTCTTCCAGTGCTTTAATCGCAGAGCTGACGGCAGACGGGGTTAGATTCAGCGTCTCCGCAGCGCGTGTTAAATGCTGCTGACGGGCGACTTCCGCAAATATCCGTAATTGTTCAAAGGTCATGATTGTCAACCGTTCGATTATATCGAATGAATTATCGCATATTATCAGATGGAATGAACAGCCTGAATGAGCGATAGAATTAGAAAAATTACTGGATTAAAGAGAATGCAACAAAAAATAACTTCTAATTTAATCGCAATCTTTCCGGGTTTCATGCTTTGCCTGTTGGTTTCAGCTGCGGCTTTCGCGCTGGAATGGACAGAAACCGGCTTGTTTGGCCGTGCTTGGCTGGAAGCGATTGTACTGGCAATTTTGCTCGGCGCGGCGTTGCGCTCCCTGGTAAAATTACCGGCGATTTATAATCGCGGTATTCAATTCTCATCCAAGATGATTCTTGAGATTGCCATCGTATTGCTTGGCGCGTCTATCAGCGCGGAGGCGGTGATGCGGGCGGGGCCGGCGTTGATTCTCGGCATTGGCGGTGTGGTGATCGTATCGATCATGTTGAGCTACTCAATCGGACGCGCCATGCGCTTGCCGCATCGTATGGCGGTGTTGGTCGCTTGCGGTAACTCCATCTGCGGTAACTCGGCCATTGCCGCCACTGCGCCGGTGATTGGTGCGAGCAGTGATGATGTGGCCTCCTCTATCGCTTTTACTGCGGTGCTTGGCGTGGTTGTGGTGCTGTGTCTGCCTTTGATGGTGCCGCTGCTGAATATGTCGGCAACGCAATATGGTATACTCGCAGGATTAACCGTTTATGCGGTGCCGCAGGTTCTGGCCGCAACGGCACCAGTTGCAGCACTCAGTGTGCAGATCGGAACGCTGGTTAAGCTGGTGCGGGTTCTGATGTTGGGGCCTGTGATTGTGATGATCGGTATCATCAATTCAAAATCCGGTGGTGCACGGCCAACATTTTCACAAATGGTGCCGTGGTTTATCATCGGCTTTATTGCAATGATGGCACTGCGCAGTCTGGGGCTTATTCCACAAATCGCACTGACACCCATTCATGCCAGCAGCAATCTGCTGACGGTTATTGCTATGGCTGGTTTGGGGCTTGGTGTGGATGTTCGCACAGTCGTTAAGGCCGGTGGTCGCGTAACACTGACAGCTATATTGTCGTTGCTGGCACTGGGCTCTATCAGCTTAGCACTGATTTACAGCCTGAATGTTTAAATCACACAGCCCTCAAATTTTGAGCATTTCACTATCAAGTTGATTCAACTTGATAGATATGACAATGCGTAAAACCTAAGATCTAGAGCGAGCACTGCGATCCAACCTGAACGTTACCCGCTCTAAAGCATTTCACTATCAAGTTGGATCAACTTGATAGCTATGACAATGCGGAAAAGCTAAAATCTAGAGCGAGCGCTGCGATCCTAGCTGAACGTTACCCGCTCTAGAGCATTTCACTATCAAGTTGGATCAACTTGATAGCTATGACAATGCGATAAATCTAGAATCTAGAGCGAGCACTGCGATCCAACCTGAACGTTACCCGCTCTAGTTTGAGGGCTTTGCTTTTATAGTGGTTAAACTTTGAGCAAAAAAGCGCGCATTAATAAGTATGTGTGGCCTTTTTGAGCAACGCATCGGGAATTTTTAATCCCAGCCTGTCAGCCTGCGTGACATTGATAGAAAAACCGCTGGTATCGGGCACAATAACCGGAATATCTCCGGGATTTTCCCCATCAAGCACTTTGCGCACCAAATCTGCTGCCAGATTACCAATTTGTACAAAGTCATACGAACCGGATAAAATCGCCCCTTTGCTCACCGCTTCATTGAGCGAGCCGAACATCGGAATTTTGGCTTCATTGGTAATTTTATAAATACCCGGTATAGCGCTCATCGTTGCCGGATCTCCCGGCAGCAAAACGGCATCAACACGACCAATCAGCGATTGCGCGGCTTGAATGGCTTCCCCCGTATTGGCAATCGCGGCTATCACCGGTGTCAGACCGCGCTTTTCCATATGATTAAGTGCACGTTTGGCCAGATAGTCTCCGGCGGGATCACCGGCCTTATAGATGATGCCAACGGTTTTGAGTTGCGGCAGAACGCTGATCATTGCATCAATATCTGCTTCTACCGGTGCCGGATTGGCAATGCCGGTGATATTCTCGCCGGGCTTTGCCATGGAATTGACAACACCACCTTCGGCAGGGGTGGCGGAGCCCGCAAAAATAATCGGAATTGTCTTTGTGAGTTTACGGAAAATTTGTGCGCCGGGCGTGGTGATAGCAAAAATCACATCACATTCATCGCTGACAAAGCCCTGAGCGACAATCTGCAAAGTTGCAGGGTCACCTTCCGGATTCTGAATAACAAGGTTTTTAGCGGAGATTTGATTGCGCTCCAGCCCTTGTTTAAAGCCGGTGACAATATCATCGATCACGGTGACGGTTGAGTATTGATTAACACAGATTTTTGGTTCCTCAGCGCTTGAATCCAATGTGCTTAGTAGTAAAGCTGATAACAAGGTGGCGCTGAATATCTGGCTATGCATTTTTAAAAGGCTCATCTTTTTCCCCGATATTATGCTGATGAGTGCATTCTGCGATTGTTGTTTTTATACAGAATGTGGTGCTTAACCTCTATTTATGGTAGTTTATCCCAATAAATAGGATTTAATCCTTTTAATTGGAATCGATCGCACCTGTCAATCTTAAGGCATTTGAGGCTTGGCCAAAAATTGGCAATAAAAAAGCCCACCGGTTAGGCGGGCTTTTTCAATAATCGCAGAGATCAGATTAGTTTGTTTCTGACTTCTTCATTGCTGCAGCAAGAATATCACCGAGCGATGCGCTGCCATCAGCGGAACCGTACTGTGCAACTGCTTCTTTTTCTTCAGCAATTTCAAGCGCCTTGATGGAAACCTGCAGCTTGCGGGTCTTCTTGTCGAAGGAGATGACGCGAGCGTCAAACTTCTGGCCAACAGAGAAGCGTTCCGGACGCTGTTCATCACGGTCACGGGAAAGATCCGCACGACGGATGAAGGTGTCGATTTCGTGATCAACCAGCTTCACTTCCAGACCACCATCGGTAACAGCAGTTACTTCACAGGCAACAACAGCGTTCTTACGCAGTTCACCTGAAGTGGCGGCTTCACCAACGCTGTCGCCTGTCAGCTGCTTAATGCCGAGCGAGATGCGTTCTTTATCGATATCAACATCAAGAACAACGGCTTTAACAACGTCACCCTTGTTGAATTCTTCGATAACCTGTTCGCCCGGACGGTTCCAGTCGAGATCCGACAAGTGAACCATACCGTCTACATCGCCGTCGAGACCAATGAACAGGCCGAATTCGGTCTTGTTCTTAACTTCGCCTTCAACAACGCTGTTGGTTGGGTATTTCTGAGCGAAAGTTGTCCATGGATTGTCGAGGGTCTGCTTGAGACCGAGCGAAATACGACGCTTGACCGGATCCACTTCGAGAACAACCACTTCGACTTCCTGGGATGTCGAAAGGATTTTGCCCGGATGTACGTTCTTCTTTGTCCATGACATTTCGGAAACGTGGATCAGACCTTCAATACCTGGTTCGATTTCAACAAATGCACCGTAGTCGGTGATGTTGGTTACGTTACCGGTGATCTTCTGGCCAATCGGATATTTCGCACCGATACCATCCCAAGGATCATTTTCAAGCTGCTTCATACCAAGGGAAATACGATGAGTTTCCTGGTTGATGCGGATGATCTGAACCTTAACCGACTGACCGATTGTCAGGATTTCGGAAGGATGGTTCACACGGCGCCATGCCATGTCGGTCACGTGCAGCAGGCCGTCAATGCCGCCGAGGTCAACGAACGCACCGTAATCGGTGATGTTCTTGACTACGCCGTCAACAACCTGACCTTCTTCAAGGTTCTGAACGATTTCTGAACGCTGTTCCGCACGGGATTCTTCCAGAACGGTACGGCGGGACACAACGATGTTACCGCGACGCTTGTCCATTTTCAGGATTTCAAACGGCTGCGGGTTGTGCATCAAGGGGGTCACGTCGCGGATTGGACGAATGTCAACCTGTGAACGTGGCAGGAACGCAACGGCACCATCGAGATCAACGGTGAAACCACCTTTAACCTGATTGAAGATAACGCCGTCAACGCGTTCACCTTTGCCGAATTTCTCTTCGAGGCGAACCCAGCTTTCTTCGCGGCGAGCTTTTTCGCGCGACAGAACAGCTTCGCCAAGCGCGTTTTCGATACGCTCAACGTAAACTTCAACGATGTCGCCCGGCTTCATTGAGCCGTCTTTGCCCTTGGCACCGAATTCCTTCAGCGGCACGCGGCCTTCAACTTTGAGACCTGCATCGATGATTGCCATGTCTTTTTCGATGGCAACAATACGGCCCTTAACAACATAACCTTCTGCAAGGTCATTATTGGCGAAGGACTCAGCCAGCAGAGCTTCAAAATCTTCGCGTGTCGGGTTAAAATCTGACATGTAGACTCCTGATGTATCCGTGAAACTCACGGATACTGCGCCGGGGGTTGGTGTTTCTAATATGTCTGAAGACAAGCCGTTCTTTAAAAGAACAATCCGGCGCGTGGCCCGAAAACAGACAGTTTTATATAATTGGAGCACAATCCGGTGATGTTTCTGAAGATCAGAAGCGTAATCAGTTGCGCAATGCTGCATCTATCAGCGTTTTAGCTTCAAGAAATGCCGCCTCTATACCCATTTTACTGGTATCGATCAAGTGCGCATCGCTCGCAGGTTTTAATGGCGAGGCTTCGCGGTTCATATCGCGCTCATCACGGTGCTTCAGATCAGCCAGCACCACATTATAATCCGCATCCGGATTTTTTGCACGCATTTCATTAAACCGTCGTTCAGCCCGCACTTCGGGTGAGGCGGTGATATAGAGTTTGACCTCTGCATCGGGGCAGACAACAGTGCCGATATCGCGTCCGTCGATCACATTGCCTGGCAGGTTGAGCGCAAATTTGCGCTGTGCCTGCACCAGAGCTGTACGTACTTTGGGCATCACCGCAACAATGGATGCGGCAGTGCCGATATCATGAGCTGAAAGCACGCTGCGATCCAGACCTTTGAGGTCGAGCGCTGCGGCAACCTGCGCTGCAAGCTCTTCATCATTCAACGATAAACCTTGATCAATCAGTGCCTTAGCAACGGCCCGATAGGTCAGGCCGGTATCCAGATGATGAAAGCCGTAATGTTTTGCAAGATTGCGCGCCAGCGTGCCTTTGCCGGACGCAGCCGGGCCGTCAATGGCGATGATAAAAGCCTTGTCCCGCATCAGAGTTACTTGGCCTTTTTCGTTGAGATATCAGCACCCAGACCACGCATCATTTCCATAAATTCCGGAAACGAGGTTGCAATCATTGTAGCGTCATCAACCGTTACCGGTTTTTCGCAATTGAGCCCCAGAACCAGAAAGCTCATGGCAATGCGGTGATCAAGATGGGTGGCAACAGTGCCGCCGCCAAAACCCTTGCCGGATGGATTGCCGCGCACACTCAAGCACATTTCGCCTTCCGTGCAATCAATGCCATTGGCCTCAAGGCCGCGGGCAACGGCAGCAAGCCGGTCTGATTCTTTAACGCGCAATTCGTCGAGCCCGTCCATTATGGTTTCACCTTCCGCAAAGCTTGCGGCGATTGCCAGTATTGGATATTCGTCGATCATTGAAGGCGCACGTTCAACCGGCACAGTAATACCGGTGAGTTTGGAAGAGCGCACACGCAGATCAGCCACATCTTCACCACCGGCTAGGCGCGGATCCAGCACATCAATCTGTGCGCCCATCTCCTGCAAGGTGGTAATCAGGCCGGTACGGGTCGGGTTCATCAAAACATTGCGGATAATGAGGTCTGAACCCTCGGTAATCAACGCTGCCACCAGCGGGAAGGCGGTTGAAGACGGGTCGCCCGGCACATCAATGATCTGGCCCGTGAGCTTACCCTGACCAACAATATGAATATGGCGCACGCCATCCTTATCGGTTTCAACATTGAGATCGGCACCAAAGCCCTGCAACATTTTCTCTGTATGATCGCGGGTCATCACCGGTTCAATCACGGTGGTAACGCCCGGCGTATTCAACCCTGCCAGCAGAACCGCCGATTTAACCTGTGCAGAGGCCATTGGCACACGGTAGCGGATCGGATTGGCAGTGCGCGGGCCTTGCAATGTCAAAGGCAGGCGGTTGCCTTCTGCGGCGCTGACCTGCACACCCATTTCACGCAGCGGATTAAGCACACGTGCCATCGGGCGTGAGGTCAATGATGCATCGCCGAGAAATGAGGTTTTCATATCATAAGTGCCGACCAGCCCCATGGTCAGACGCGCACCGGTGCCGGCATTGCCGAAATCGAGCGGTGTCTCTGATTCTAGCAAGCAGCCGTTACCAGTGCCGTTGATGATCCAGATATCACCGTCTTTACGGATTTGCGCACCCATGGCTTGCATGGCTTTGCCGGTGGCCAGAATATCTTCACCTTCCAGCAGGCCGGTGATACGGGTTTCACCGGAGGCAAGACCGCCGAACATGAAAGAGCGGTGGGATATCGACTTATCACCGGGAATACGAATGTCGCCCTTCAGATCGCGCGAACGGCGCGCTGTAGCGGGGCTTGGGATAGGTTGGGTACTATGCGAATGAGACATGGTATTACAGTCAGTTTATGCTGCCGTTTTGTTATAGCTTAAGCGCAATTCAGACAGCGCGGTCAATCGAGGTGGCCAAGGTCTAGCATAGCTTGCACCACAGGTCATCTATCAATGTGCCATAAGCGGGCGAGCGTTATTTCTGTGAATTCTGCAAATAATTGGCGTATTTGGGTCACGAGGCTTGGCAAACAGGTGCGATTCAGCAAAACATGAGTCTTTAGCTTTGACAAAGTCATCAAAATCCGTTTATGCACCAAAAAACACCCAAAAGGCGTACCGGCTCTCTCTTGTTTCAGAAGATGCACGGATGCCGCAGCCGGCACAACTCATGAGGCTTGACGTGGCAAAATCTGAACTTGGCACTAAACGTATCGATCCGGAAACGGGCAAGAAATTTTATGACCTGAATAAGGACCCGATTGTTTCCCCTTATACAGGTAAGACATATCCGCTGTCTTATTTCGTCTCCACCATTGAAGCGCGTGTGGAAGAGGAAGAAGAAACAGAAACAGAAGAACTGGATGTGGCACTGGACGCACCTGAATTCGTATCTCTTGAAGATGCGGATGAAGAAGCAAAAGGCGACGACATTCCGGGTCTGGATGATGACGATGATGATGTTGATCTGGGTGACGACGATGATCCGTTCCTCACACCGGACGACGAAGACGAAGACGATGATATGGCCGATCTTCTCGGCGGCGGCACTGCCGTTGGCGATGATGATGAAGGCTGATCTCTGATCATTTGCCTTTTTATAATTATGCCCTGCGTTGTTAACAGCGCAGGGCATAATTGTTTTTAGTTATATCTCACTTGCGCCTCAGGCTGTCGGGCTCTGATTATTGAGGTTTAACGGCGGTTTAGGTGTGGCGTTCGCATTGTCAAATCTAGAGCGAGCGCTGCGATTCAACCTGATCGTTACCCGCTCTAGAGTAAATAATCAGGATATTTTAGCCAGATTAGCAAAGAGTTTGATTTTAGCCCTTGATCTTCGCTCAAAGGCAATTTATGTAGCCGACACGAACAGATCACTGGTCTGCTTCGAACCACCGAACCGACGCTCAGGTCGGCATGTTTCATAACATGATCGGATAATGGGGCCATAGCTCAGCTGGGAGAGCGCTTGCATGGCATGCAAGAGGTCAGCGGTTCGATCCCGCTTGGCTCCACCAAATCTTCAAAATAAAAAACATTGTTATAAATATAAGCTATCGAGCATCTTATCTCATGATGTGTAGTAGTTGTTTTTTCTGTTCTTCTTGTTACAGCGTTTAAACGAGCGCAGTTCAAAGCGGAGCAATGTGGATATCATTATGTCTGAACGAAACGATGCCTTGTTGAAATCGCAGTATCATCAGGCTGAAGATTATTTTTTTAGCTCTATTAGTCTCAACCACACTCATTACGCTGATCGGGCAGCCGCTTATTTGACCGGTGTAAACTCAGAAAGTCTCAATCCCTTGATCATCAGGTGTACTGGTGCTGAAAGTGATTCTGATCTTAGAGCTGGTATCGGCTTGTTCGATGCTGCTGGGCAGCTATTTAGCGTTGCCGTGCCTGACGATGCGCTGGATACGATTGATAATCAATTGCTTGCCTGCGGCTTGGCAGCTGTATACCAAACCACCGCTATGTATCTGGTGATGGATGATTTTACCCCGCATCATAGCTCTATAAGTGCCGGTGACGGCGCGATCATCACCCGTACTGATGATAATCTGATTGATTGGGTGCTGCCGCTGGAGAGTGCTTTTGAGGGTACGCCTGAGCTCACTGTTGAATACCGGCTGAGGCATCAGGCTGCACTTGATCGTAACAGGCAGTTTGCCCATTTTTCACTTTATTCAGAAAACCGGCCAGTGTGTTCGTTGACCCTGACTATGGATCATCAAATTGCGCGGTTAGACGATATCGGTACGCAGGAAGCGTTTCAGGGCAGGGGCTATGCAAGTGCGCTCATCCAGCACGCATTGATGCATGCGCGCTTAAATAATACGAAGTTGTGTTTTCTGGAAGCATCCGTGCAAGGAGCAGGTCTGTATCAAAAGGCCGGTTTCAAAAACCTGTTCGGATATACAGCCTATCAGCGCCAATAAAAAAGCTTCTCGCTTTAGATGGTAAGCCGCAGTTTTAAGTTGTAATTTTGCGGCGCGTGAACGGGCTGTGCGGAATTTCCGGTGGTGCAAATGTTTCGGCCGATGCGCGATCCCAGCGGCTGTACCAGTCAGACAGTTCTTCAATTTCAGGGCCTGAAACCAAAAAGCCGTTTGGCAGATACGGATAAGCTTCATTGCCATCCAAAAGCTCATTATCCTTTTGACGGAACATGAAGTGATATGGCATGAAATCGCGTGGATCGCTCAGCCCTGCTGCATCGGCAAGTTCGCCCAGCGCATGCATTGTATTGCGGTGGAAGCACGCACACGTGCGAACAACTGTTCGTAATCTGGACAAAAGTTCGTTGTTTTTTCGCGACTCGCCGGTTGATAATTCTGTGCAAAAAGAATGCGGTAGAATGCTTTTATCGGGTTGGGAATATTGCAGCGCTTTTATGGGGATTTCTGTAAGTTTTATTACAATGCTCGCCTTGATCGGGTATCATTGGCAACGTACTTGCGAGTGAACAGCCAATGGTGCCAATCCGTTTACCCGTGAGGATGTACGGAAAGTTTTTTAGCCAAGTTGAGCCGGTTCAATCACTTTGTTGAGTGAGTTCTTGGTAATGACAGATGGGCTATGCCGATATGCTAATGAAAAAGTATTCGAAGAAAATTCGGCTCCGGCTAAGGATGCTCTGGGTCCTTCTATAATTAAGGCTTTTGAATCACCAATTCCATCACCTATTATACCCACAGCAGATGATGTTATCTTATCAACTTGTGCTTTAAGAAGACTAGCTCTTGCGAAAGGTTGGGGCACAACACTGTGCATTAGGCTGTGATAGACAACAGGCATTTTTAACTTTAAAGAAATTGCTTGCGCTAGAGCTGTGTGAGACGGGATAGTTTGAGCATATTTTGAAAATGATGCAGCTCTTTCATTGGGGATATATTCAATGATATTTATGGATGAGTATGTTTCTTGCGGATTTATACCATTTATTGTACTCAATAAATGGTTTTTTGTATAAATATTTGCTATGTTCAAATCTTCACTTGGTTTTCTGTGCGTATCTATCATTCTAAAATAAAATATTTTTGAATCAACTATATTTAATCTTCTTTCTCCATGAAAATCGTCTATATAATTATATAAGTAATTATTGGCATTATTTAAGTAATTATGAGCTGGGCAGATATTTGCAAAGTTCGAGCTAACGAAATTAACATTTTCTTTGTAGGGATTATGTTGTTCAGGGCCACCTCTTAGCTTCATAATACTTGGTTTGTATTTCACTGCTGGTGGCGTGTGGGCTTCAAAAAGAATTTCTGCTGCTCTACTATAGCCAGAAGCTCTGAATATAGGACCTAAGCTTTTGATTGGCATCTCTACGTATTCATAGTTTTTTGAAAAGTATTCCCACATCTTTGTATTTCCCCTCATCGTTTCGTTTGAATATCCCGTTAAGAATAGAGGGCTCTCTATCCACGCTCAGCTAGTGCAACCGTGTTACTCCTTGCGTGCTGCAAAACGGCAGGCGAATTCCTTCGGGCATCAGAATTAAATTTAGGAGATGCAAATTCGACTCCGGCTAATGAGACCCGTGGTCCTTCCATCATTGGATTCGTTAAACACCCAGTTCCCTTGTTATACAGGCCTGCTAAAGCAGAATTCTGCGATCCAACTGATGCGCGACCAAAGCTTTCCGCCACTATATTTTTTTCGATGACGTCTTTCATTAGGCTGTTATAGACAACAGGCATTTTTAATTTTGAAGAAATTTCTTGTGATATAGGTGTATGAGAAGGAATAGGATTGTTTTTGTTAAACGATTGGAGGTCTTTATCTGAAACGTATTCAATTATATTTATTGATGAATATTTTTCTTGGGTATCTATCTTCGCTATTTCATTTACTAAAAAATTAGCTGCGCGAATATCAGATTCATTGTTTTTTTCACTTGATGCAATGCTTCTATTGCAAGATCTTATTTTAAATACATCTGAATTCACTACATTTAATCTTCTCGTGCCGATATGGTCGTCTAAATAATTATACGTATACTTATTATTGCGCATGCTTGCTTTGGATTCGGAATTAAAAAACAGTATATTTTCTTTGCGTGCATTGTGGTGTTGAATCCCCTCTTTGGGAATCCTGATACTTGGGTTTTCTGTAGTGTTCGTTTGTGAGGTAGTATTAAATTGCACTGTTCCTGCGGTGTTAGCGCTAGCTTCCGTAGGTAAAGGGGCGAAACGCTGCCGGATTGACATCTCTACAGTGGTATATTTTTTTGAAAAATAGAGCCACAATTTAGTCAGCGTCGATACTGGTCTGTGCTCTTGTTTATTATGGCGGCTAACTGATCTTATCCCAAGGTCTGAAAAGTAATCCAACATTGCGATATCCTTTTCATTTCTCTGTATGCGTTGAATTGGCGGATGTTCCGTAACTATGAGAGGGATTGCGATATTCCATGCCAACGTCAAAACGCTTGTTAGTAAGCGGAGTGCAGTTTTTTAAATGATTTAGTTTTAAGATGATTGAGCACTATAAGTGTTAGTTCAATTGCAATATCTTGTTGGTCGTTTTTAGAAGGCGGCTTGGAAGATGCTTGCTCAGTACGTATCTTTGCTATGTGATATAAAAAACCCGCCGAAATGGCGGGTTTTTTATATCAGCTTGCTATTTTGCGGCGCGTGAACGGGCCGTGCGGAATTTCCGGTGGTGCAAATGTTTCGGCCGATGCGCGATCCCAGCGGCTGTACCAGTCAGACAGTTCTTCAATTTCAGGGCCTGAAACCAAAAAGCCGTTTGGCAGATACGGATAAACTTCATTGCCATCCAAAAACTCATTGTCCTTTTGACGGAACATGAAGTGATATGGCATGAAATCGCGTGGATCGCTCAGCCCTGCTGCACCGGCAAGTTCGCCCAGCGCATGCATTGTATTGCGGTGGAAGCGCGCTACACGTGCGCTCTTATCGCCTACATCAACCGCACGCTGGCGCAACGGATCCTGCGTGGCAATGCCCACAGGGCAGGTATTGGTGTGGCATGACTGTGCCTGAATACAGCCGATAGCAAACATGAAGCCGCGTGCAGAGTTGCACCAGTCTGCGCCCAGAGCAAAGGTTCGCGCAATATCAAACGCGGAAACAATTTTACCTGCAGCGCCGATTCTGACCTCATGACGGATACCTGCACCGCGCAGGGTGTTATGCACGAAAGTCAGGCCTTCAAGCATCGGCATGCCAACGCGGTTAGCAAATTCAAGTGGCGCGGCACCGGTGCCGCCTTCTTTGCCATCCACCACAATGAAATCCGGATAGATGCCGGTTTTCAGCATGGCCTTGACCATAGACATGAATTCTCTGCGGTGGCCGATGCATAATTTGAAGCCGACAGGCTTGCCGCCAGAGAGTTCCCGCAGCTGGCCGATAAAATTCATCATGCCAATCGGGGTTGAAAACGTATTATGCGCGGGCGGTGAGATGCAATCCACGCCCATCGGAATACCACGCGCTTCGGCAATTTCTTTCGAAATTTTGGAAGCCGGCAACATGCCGCCATGGCCGGGTTTGGCACCTTGGCTGAGCTTGAGCTCGATCATTTTAACTTGCGGATCAGCTGCCTGAATCGCAAAGTTTTCCGGAGAGAAGCTGCCATCATCATTACGGCAGCCGAAATAACCGGACGCGACTTGATAAATAAGATCGCCGCCACCCTCACGATGATAGCGGCTGATGCTGCCTTCACCGGTATCATGGGCAAAATTGCCCATTTTAGCACCTTTGTTCAGCGCCAGAATGGCATTGGCCGACAGCGAGCCAAAGCTCATAGCTGAAATATTATACAGGCTGGCATCATAGGGTTGTTTGCACGCCGAGCCGCCAATGCGCACTCTGAAATCCGTGTCTTTAATGACTGTCGGTGCGGCAGAATGTGTGAGCCATGCATAACCGGAACTGTAAACATTCTCGATTGTGCCGAACGGACGTTTATCTTCTACACCCTTGGCGCGTTGATAAACCAGCCCGCGGGTCTGCCGGCTGAATGGTTCTTCATCGCGGTCGCCCTCGATAATATACTGACGCAGTTCAGGACGGATGCTCTCAAGCAAGAATCGCATATGCCCGATGATCGGGTAATTGCGCAAAATTGCATGTTTATGCTGCCAGATATCATGCACACCAAGAACAAGCAGGGCGCTCGAAACGGCTGTAATGAGGAGGAGCCAGTTGCTATAAAAAATTGCTCCTGCCAAGGAGGCAATTGTTATAAGCGCAACACAAGTTAACACTGCATAACGCTGATAAGAAAACATGATAGTCACCATCTATATGTGAACCAAGTGATCTCACCTGATTGTGAAATACGCTTGCCTGCTAGGGCAACACTTGGGAGGCTTGCCGGTTGCGGCCTCATTACCTCACCTTACGCATGAATGCGAGAGTGTTTATTGCGTTTCATCAGCACAGGCGAAATTCAGTACAGGTTTGGGTAAAAGAGAGACTCTTGAAAAGAGGTACGCTGCCAGATGTGAAAAAAGGAAATGCCAAAGCCAGTACCAGAGCCAGTGCCCGTTCAGAATTTGATTGCGCTGTACTTGAGTGAAATATTATTTTTTCAAAATTTCAACGCCGGTAAAAAATTTAAATTATTGAATATGTTATGTTTTTAATGGTTTTCTTTCTGTTTTGAAGCAGGATTTTCTCCCACCGTGGCGGATTGTAAATCTGTTTTGGAAGGAACTTATTAACCTTCATTTTTTATTACTTTGTGGACAGAACTCAGTAGCGTATTTTTGGTTTTTCAGGTCCATGCGTATTCCCCGATCCAATTTCTCCATTGCAACGTCTGACCGCAGTGCGGTTTCCGCTGACATGAGTGAACCTGAGGCTCCGCATCAGGAAATGCAGATGCCGGAAGCGCAGGTTTCTGAAAATTTTCTACTGACAGGGTCAGTTAATGCAGAACATGTGCAGGCAGCGCCGGTGACAGCAGACATGATGCCTGCGGCACCACTCAGCTATGCACCGGCAGTCGTGACGGAAATCACGGCCGAGCCAGTTGCTGCATCCAATTCTACCCCCTTGTCAGTTATCACGTCATACCCGCTTAGGAGTAAGCAAATGAGCAACAATTTTGCGGTTAAACATTGGATGGATCAGGACAGAGCGGCCAAGCCAGAGGACCATAAGCCTGTGGCTCAAGATATTGTGCAGCCAGCCAGCCATTCTGTCAGTCAAGTCGTCGTACAGGCCCAAACTCAGGCCCAAACCCAGGTACAGGCAGCTGTCACGGCGCCGGCTTCACCGGTCGTGCCGGGCTCTGCGGTTAATCCCAAGCCTGCTAATCCTTCAATGATCGTTAATAGCCCGCATGTCGCCTATCAGGGGCTTTCGGTTCGCGAGCAGTTCGGCTCCGGTGAGAAAGTTTGGAAAAATGCATTTGCGCTGGCAGAAAATGTGCGCTTTACCCGTACGCCTGAAAATGAGCTGATGCGCTTGCGCGCAAAGCTGATTGAAGAATTTGGTGCGGAAGAAGAAGTCCTGCCTGCAGCAGTAGTCAAAGAACAGCAGGCCGCGTCTGTGGCTGCTACTGCGGAGGCAGTTATTAGCGAGCCAGCAGTACAAGTGGCTAAACCCTCTGCATTTGAAAATCTCGTTTCGGTTGAGGCGCAGCCTGTTCGTGCGCGCAGTGTTCTTCGTGGTCCTTCAAGCGTCATCGTGGCTGCACGTTTGCGCCTGCCGGTGGTGCCGGTAGCGCCGCATGTGGAAGCTGTTGCGCCTTTGGCCGGTACGGTTATGCAGCCTGTTGTCTCGGTTATACCACAGGCGGAGGTGGTTAAAGCTGTTGTTTCAGAAGTGCCGGCACCTGCCTTGGCGTCTGTTCCTGCCCTGGCGTCTGTTATTGAGCAGGCACCCGTTTCGTCAGAACAGAATGGCCTTGGCTTAAGCCATTTGTCTGATTTTGCTTTCTGGGAATTCGCAGGTTTTCCTGAGGTTATTTCTGAAGCCGCTCCGGCTGCAATTGTGGTGCCTGAGCCGGTTATGGCTGAGGCAGAACAGATTGCTGTTGCTGCACCTGTTGCGCAGGAACCATCCATCCTGACAATGTTCCGCACAGTTGAATGGCGCCCGTCACATGCTGATGAGCCTGCTGCTGAGGCCGCCACACATGAAAGCATGACCAGCGAAACCGCTATCACCTCGGAGCCGGTTGCAGAAATCGTACCAGTCATTGCTCCGGAGGACGTCGCTGCGGCTGAAAATGTGGAACCGCTCGCATCGGCAGCTGTGCAGGCTCCGCTTGGCAATCCGTTTCTGCCGTCTTTCAGCTTTGGCCTTTCAGGCTATCAGCTGAATGCGCAGGCACATTTCGCGTCATCCTTTCTTTCAGTAACAGCACCGGTTACCAGCACAGTATCGACGCCTGAGCCGGTACAGGAAGCTGTGGCCGCCAGTGTTCCGGAAGCTCTGCCGGCCGCTGAAGTTACACCAGAACCGACACCAGTCAGCATCCCTGATGTCGCGCCGGTTGCAGCTGTTGCGCCCGTTACGGTAGCGCCGGTTCAGCCAGCACCGGTTCAGCCAGCACACCGCAATCCGTCTTCATCAATTAACCTGTCGATCTTTTCTCCGACCGCGATTGAAACCGGCACAGTGATGTCTGCGCCCGGCTATGAATATCCGCCACGCGACCTGTTACAGGAGCCGGTTTATAAAGACGGCGCGGTTATCTCGCAGGAAATGTTACAACGCAGTGCTGGTCTTTTGGAGAGTATTCTTGAAGATTTCGGCGTGCGTGGCGAGATCATTCATGTGCGTCCGGGGCCTGTGGTTACTCTTTATGAGTTTGAACCCGCACCTGGTGTTAAATCATCGCGTGTTATTGGCTTGGCTGATGATATTGCCCGCTCGATGTCTGCATTATCGGCGCGTGTTGCGGTGGTGCCGGGACGTAATGTTATTGGTATTGAGCTGCCGAATACAATTCGTGAAA